>DATJKY010000662.1:0-6568 GCA_035490955.1 Terriglobia bacterium
AAATAAAGCTGGGCAAGCCTTGGACGACGAACTCCGGTCCTCTGTCGAACTCCTGACGCAGGAAAAGATGAAGGATGGGCTTTCGCCGTCGGAAGCCCGGCGGCAAGCGCTCATCGAGCTCGGCGGCATTGAGCAAGTCAAGGAGGAGGTCCGTGCAGCACGGGCTGGGCGCGTTCTGGAGGACTTCGTCCGGGACGTCCGTTTCGCATTTCGCACCCTGGCCAAGTCACCCGGCTTCACGACTGTCGCGGTTACGATACTTGCGCTTGGCGTCGGGGTGAACACGGCGGTCTTCAGCTTGGTTGACGAGATATGGTTACGGCCTCGCCCCGTGCCTCACCCTGAGCGGGTGGCCCGAATCTTCACGAGCAGCCCGACCAGCGGCGGCATGAATGCGGAAGGGGAAAACTCCTATCTCGATTACTATCACATCAGCCGGGGCGTCGAGGCGTTTTCCGGAGTCGCCTTTTTGCAGAGGCGCGGTTCTTTGCTCTACACGCACGGGGATCACAAGCTCCTCAACACTGCGGTCATCTCGGATGATTTCTTCAATGTGCTGGAGCCCAGGGTTGCCGCCGGCCACGTTTTGACTGCGGAGCAAGCGGGCGCGCCGGGCGCGCTCGGCGTGATGCTCAGCTATCCGTTTTGGAACGATCAGTTCAACGCGGATCCGGCCTTACCCGGCAATACGATCATCCTTAACGGACAGCACGTCATCGTTGCGGGTGTCTTGCCGCGCGGTTTTCGCGGATCAGACCCGATAGACACACCCGAAGTCTGGATTCCCTGGAGCACTTGGAGCGAACTCACGGGAGAGCGAGCCACGCTGGCGACAGGGTGGTCCAACCCATCCGACCTTTTCGGACGCATTCGACCGGGCGCAACCCTCCAGCAGGCCAACGCCCAACTGGCGGTGATTGCCACGCGCCTGGCGCGCGAGCATCCGGACACGAACGCCGGGCGCAAGATGATGTGCCTGCCCGAAAGCCAGGTGCAAGGCGAAGGGGTCCAAGGTTACTCGCTGATCCTCCTGGCGATATCCGGCTTGGTCCTGTTGATCGCCTGCGCCAACGTGGCCTCGCTCATGATCGCAAGGGGCGAGCGTCGCCGGCACGAGTTTGCGATGAGAAGTGCGCTCGGAGCAAGCCGTCGCCGGCTGTTGCGGCAACTCCTGACAGAAGACGCGCTGCTGGGCGCCGCGGCGACCGCGGCGGCCGTCGCACTCGGCGGCTGGGTGGATCGATTGCTTCCGGCGGTCCTTCCAAGTATGGCCTTCACAACGCCAATCGATGCGCACTTGACGGCGCGTGTCCTTTGGTTTTCGGCCGGCGCCGGCTTGTTTTCGGTGTTTGCCTTCGGGGCTATTCCGGCGAGGCGAGGGTCGCGGACCTCGCTCTCCGAGACGCTGAAGCAGCAGGGGCGCGGTGCGACCTCGCGCGCCGCCGTGCGGAGCGTGCTGGTGGCCGCTCAAGTAGCCGTATCCCTGGTGCTGGTTGTCGCTGCGGGTCTTCTGGTCCGCTCGCTGATGAACGTGGAAGCGGCCAATCCCGGATTCGATGCACACCAGAACATGCTGGTGGTGGACTTCGCGGCGGACTTCAAGGCTCCCGAAGCGTATCGCGCATCCGTGGAGGACGCGCGCCGCCGCATCGACACCATTCCGGGCGTCCTCGGCACTGCCGTAGCCATGCGAATACCGTTCGGCCTGAGCGGTTCCGGGAGAACGGAGAAGGTGTTCTATGCCGGCGCGACAGGGCGAGCCGCAACTGAAGGAATTCCGATCCGCTTTGACCCGGTGGGAGACAATTTCTTTCAAATGATGGGCACCGGCATCGTGCGCGGCCGCGCGATTGACGCTCAAGACCTTCAGACCGGTGCGAATGTGATGGTTATTAACCAAGCGATGGCCCAGCGTTTCTGGCCGCATCAGGATCCCCTCGGGCATTACGTCCGGCTGGAAAAGGCCGGCGGCGAGCAATATGAGGTGGTTGGCGTTGTGCAGAACTGCGTGAACCAGGACTTTCTGGAACCTACAGAGCCGTACTTCTATACTCCCATGCGCCTAAGCGATTACGGCGAGCTAGAAATGGCCGTGAAGACGGCAGTCAATCCTTCAAGTGTTGCTCCCGCAGTGCGACGCACGCTGCTCAACGTTGGACACGGCCTCACGATCGTTTATTTCAAGACTCTCCGCGAACACGTGCGTCTTGCCATGTCCGGCAACAGGACCAGCGCAGAATTGATCGCATCACTCGGAGTGCTGGGACTGCTGTTAGCCGCCGTGGGCCTTTATGGTCTCACTTCTTTCCTGGTCGGAAGCCGCACCCAGGAAATCGGAATCCGGATGGCTCTCGGAGCGACCCGCCCGACCATCCTTCGCCAAGTGATGGCACGCACATTAGTGTTGACCTCGGTGGGCCTGGCCATTGGCCTGGGTCTGGCCTTTGGCGTCACCGGGTTGCTCCGCGCCCTGTTGTTTGGCCTATCGCCGCATAACGTACTCGTATTCGCCACTTCGGTGGGCGTACTCGCTTTTGTGGCCTGCGCATCTTCCTTCATCCCTGCACTCCGAGCAACCAGAATCAACCCAACGCAAGCACTGCACTACGAGTAGGCGAAAGGCTGGAGTGCCGATGCTGGCGGAAAGAAGTTCAAAAAATGCTGCGGCCCCCCATGGAGTCTAAGCCTGAAGCCCCTCTTCAAAACAAGCCTGTGCTGCGGCAGACTTCAAGCTAGCTCGATCGCGGCGCCGTACTCACGGCCAACTTATGGGTCCAACCGCGGCAAAGTTATGGGTATAGTCACAAAAGCAAAGGTGAAGACTTACGACGCGCGGGGCGAGGTGGCACAGGCGCAGTATCATTTGCTGTGGCCCAACGTCACGATTAACATCAACCCGGGTTTCCCCAACCTCTCCATCGATGTTTGGGTTCCCGACGGTCCCAACCAGGCCAGGGGCTTCTCCGAGCATTATTTTGGGCCGGGCGTATCCGAGCAATTTGCGCAAGATCTGATCGCCTTCAGCAAACAGGTCGGAGATGAGGACGACGCTCTCACCAACTCCGTTCAGCACGGGTTGCTGGGGGGTATCCCGGAACGCGGCAGGTTCTTGATCAACAGCGAGCATCTCTGCATCCATTTCCAGAAACTGATCGTGAACGCCCTCACTGAGCGGTTGCCGGCAATAGAAAGGGCTTCTCAAGCCAGCCCGGCGGTGGTGCCAAGGACGGTCTCGGTGACTGCTTCCGAGTCGGCCGCTCCGGAAAACGAGTAGATCGATTCCCGAAATAGTCGCGCCCATGAACTGTGGTCACTGCCGACAATGTAGGGCCGACCCTTGGGTCGGCCTCAGGCCGGGGCAAGCCCGGCCCTGCATTCGTGGTCGTGAGGCTATTTTCGAAGTCGGGGGCCCTGGGGCTGGCGCAGAGCGGAGGTGCGGGCCATTCCCGGTTCAGAGATCACAACAGTGTGTGATGTACGTCACAGAAGGCGGCGATGGAGCGTGCTATTTATCAGCAGGGTCGATCATCTCGGAATAGGTGGAAGGCGGCAATTCGGAGGCCCTGGTGGGTCCAGGGCCGGGAGGTTCACAGCAATGCCGAAAGACGATCGCGACGTCCTCGAGATTCTCAAGTTCGAATTGGACTTTCTTGAGCAGGGCGGCTACGGGCGGTCCGTGCGCACGCCCTGGAAAGCTACGTCTGCTTTCCAGGACTCCTTGACCTGCATCAACTTTGGAGATCCATACAGGAGCCATCCTTGCAACGATTGCCTGTTGATGCAGTTCGTACCCGAGGAACGTCGTTCGGAAACCGTGCCCTGTCATCACATCGCTCTGGACGAATCCGGCCAGACCGTGGACACACTGGAAGCACAGGAGAACCAGGAGGGGCTGGAAGAAAGAGTCAAGAACTGGCTCCGCGTCACGATCAAGAGGATTGAGCAGGAGCGCGCCACATTGGGCTCCGCGTGAAATCGGCTCTGTCTGTCGTCACCTGTTCTGCTTCCACAATAGCGGGCTGAACCCCCTCACCCGGCTCGCGACAGAAGCGTAGTTTGGTTGTTTTCATGCCGGGCAGTGAACCTTGGTCATACATAGGACAGTGAGGTGAGCGCCGATGAGTGACGTGATGGTGGTCCGGGAATGGGATGCTGACTCCTTTCACCGCCGTGTGCTGGAATTGGAGGCGAAGGGATACGTTGCTCGGCGGGAAACGTATCGGATCACTCCAGAGGTCAACCCGGAGACCGGCGAGATCGTTCACCTTCACGCCATCGAGCTGCTCAGGCCGGTTAGCACGGATACGGACAGGATCTGACTTTGACGGTTTATCTGGGCACTCAGGATATGGCCTGCTATGGCTACTCCCGGTGTTGCCCTTCGGGCAACCGGTGGCACGCCGGAGCTTAATCCAAAATCCGGAATCTAAAATCCAAAATTACTCCACCTGCTGGAGGTTGAGCGCGATGCGGACGCCGTTCACCAACACTACGCTCTGGTTGATAACGTCCTGGCTGGTGATCTCGGCCTCCACGAATTGACGAAGAGGCTTGAAGGGACAGACAAATTCGATCGCTTCGGAGGAGGGCTGTGTTTTCGCCGCGAGCTGATTGAGCACGGTGACGTCGAGGCCAGCGAGTTCAGGGTCGTCCGGTACTTTTGCGAGTAGCGCCTTGAGCTGCGGTGCCAGGAACAGGTCAAAGCTCTGCGCGGAACGCTTATAAATGGAACCGGCTTCTTTATCGAAGCGCTCAGGGTTGCGAAGTGTCAACTGAAGGAAGACCTGATGGCGAAAAATCACGAAACCGGGGGGCGCATATTCCGCCAAGTGAAGCTTTTCCGCGCCTTCTTTCCCCAGCGTGTCGAGTTGTGACTGGTACTTTACCTGGAGGCGATCTGCGTCAGCCTGAGTGGCCGCGGTCGGCGGTGGGGCCACTGCTTCAGCCTTTTCGCGACCCGCGCCGCCGATCGATCCAGGCAGCGTGGGTCTCGGGTCTCCACTCAGCTGCGCCGCGGACTTTTGCAAGGAAAGTGGCAAGTCTTGATTATTCGTCGAGAGCCGATTGTCAGCGCTTGAGCTGCTCGAAGCAGGGCTCTGGACGGAAGCCGCAGCCGGTTGATGCGAAGCCGGCTGATCCAATTCTTCCATTCTGAATGGGTTGCGTTCACCAAGCGCAAGACCAAATTGCTTGCCGTTTACGTAGACTCCCGAACGATTCAAAATGCCCTGGCGTTCCGAGTCACCCGGTAAGCTCAAATAGGTGAAAGCGTCCGCTTTCTCGAGCACGACGGCGAGTATCTCCTTGCCTTCATATTGGTAGTTTCGGCCGCCAGATTGCACGTGATAAGAAATTTCGAAACCGATGGCATCGCACGTTACATCGGCCGGGATTTCGTTAGGTAGGAGACGAAGGATCGGAACGATCACGTCACTAAAAACACGGTTAACCCGTTGATTTTGCGTGAGCCGGTCAGAATTGAAGGCGGCGTTGTAGTTACCGCTGATTTTCAACACCACCCGGTCGTGGAATTTCACAAACTCAACCCCGCGCGTGTCTATCGCAGCTTGACTTTTGGGATCGAGACCGACGTAACGACTGACCACAAACGAGAAGGGAAACGTGGTTGAACCGATGGCCCGATTGAGGGATTGGAGCTGAGGCAGATATTTGCTCTCTGCAGCCTTGAGCTGAGGGCTCAGTATTTCGGCGGGACTCACTTGCGAGAAGCTCTCACCGGCGGAGAGAAATGGCAAAAGACAAATGACAAAGAGCAACTGGCGAAAGAAATCCATGCCCACTATTTTACCGGATACTGTGGGCCGGGTCGCAGGGGAGGTTTATAGGGCGGCTGGGCAATGGCGCGAGCAAAAGCGATGACGGCTCGAACCTCGTCCGGCGTCAGCGTGAGACCCCAAGGGGGCATTATCGCCGACTTCCCCATGGCGCTCCCGCCCAGAGTGATGATGTTCTGCATGAATTCATCACTGACGCCATTCAGTGTCGCCCCATCGTTCATCAGCGGGGGACTGGTAGTCAAGTTGCCGCGGTTAGAGGGCCCAGCCGGCGTCGCATCGGCATGACACCACACACAGTTATTGTAGAAGACGCGCTTGCCCTGAGCTTGCTGATAATTGAGAGCAATCGAGTGTTGTGGGTCGTTCCAGTCCTGATCGGTATCATAAGCTTGGAGCAACGGTTCGCTGCGTACCGCCGCACTCTTCTTGTGGCAAGCGCACACGGTCAGGCAACCGCAGATCAGCAGGGTAACAAAAACAGAGAATTTCAAAGGGTAAATGGCAAATGGAAAACGGCAAACTTCAAGAGCCCGGGGTTCGGGGTTCGGGGTTGGGGCTTCGCCAAACCACCAGCACTGCCGAAGCCTGGATTCCGAAACCCGAATCCCGAAACCCGAGCCCCGACCTTGGGCGCGTGGCGCTCCGAGGCTATTGTCCCAATTCCAGTTTCTCATCGGCCGGCTCCTCCTGCCGCTGCACCCCGCGAAGGGACGGTCGGTTTCGTAGCCTGCCGGAGCGTGAGCAAGTAAGCGGTTAGAGCTTTGATCTCG
>DATJKY010000663.1:0-5164 GCA_035490955.1 Terriglobia bacterium
GGCACTTTGGCATTCATGTGGATCTCGAGCCATCGCACCCGAAGATGGGTTTCCTCGTCAAAGAAGCGGCGGAACGGTCGGCTGGGCTAATACCGCACGGAGCGGCCAACTAATCGCTTGCTGCGCTTTTCGGTCGAAGCGAGCGCCCTGGTTTCAAAATTGCCGGCTTGTGGCTCCTCAGTGCCAAGGGAAGTGAATTTCTTCATGCCCCAGCTTCTGCCGTTGCCAAGTTAGTTCCGGCGAGAAGTTCGGTCTCAATCCCCCTCTCGCGCAGGATAATGATTTCTCGCTGTGCGTCGCGATCACTCGGAATACCGCCAAAAATCAGACGAACAACGCACTGGCCGTTGCGGGCGGCTTCCGTCATTCTTCGTTGAATCTCCACGTGGGTTCGGCTATTCGGTCCCAGCTCTTCGGTCATTCTGAGGACGGCTACGTGGGGAGGGACTAGCTCCAACACGTCGCTAGGAACCTGATCATCGTGCACGACCAAGTCTGCCCTTCGGAGCAGTTCCAAAGTTCGTAGGGTCAAGCGTTTCGCCGGTCCTGGCCCGATCGCCGTAAGGTAGACTTTCCCAGGCAATGTGAAGTGGCTCGCCATTGGTGTGAACCTCGCGCTACTCCGCTAGCCTAGCACCGCCTTCGTTCGGCGATTTGCTGAAGTTTTCCTTGAATAAATCAAAAAATCCGATGGACCTGGAGATTTGGAGCGCGAGAAGCCGCGACTCGCCGGTAGGACCCGGGAAAGATAGATCCGCTTTGAACGCCGGCAAGGGAGAAGTTAGTTCGCGGCCGGGGCGGATGGTCCGACGAGCGGTTGGCCGGCGGCAGCGCGTCCCGCCAAAACGATGCGTGGTTTCAATGGCTCAGCGCCGGAGGAATAAAGCATTTGAGATAGCTCGAGACTGAGGAGTAAGTCGGTTTTGGCACCAGGAGGCACAAGGAGCGCGCCATTAGGAACCGTGTCCGCAGCTATGAGGACGTCCGGATCCGCTAACCAACCCAATGGGTCGATTCGCCCGTCGGCCATGACGATGCAATTGTGGTACGTCTCGCCACAAGGATTTGGGGACCGGGGCCGTCCGGCGTTTGGCTGAGAATCGGGGAGAAACCGCAAACGTACCTGATGGTAGGTACCCGCAGGGATAGCCGCGTTGTCAACTAGCACCTCAGGGACAGGGCCGCCGACTAGATCAATTTGCAGTGGCTCGTCTGCGAGCCGAGGAGCGATTTCAAGCCAATCGGAAGACCCAGGCTCAGCGATGCCGCTGGAACGAAGTTGCACGGCGCGCAGAGTCACAAAGACGTGTTGCGGGCCAGGGGCAGCGCAGAACTCGCACAAGAGCGGCTTGAGGGCCACAACGCTCATCGCTCCGTTGATCTGAGGGAGAGAACATGCCGGCGGAGGATTACCAGCCTTAATAATGATGCCGCCGTTGCCATTATTGGAGAAACCCACAAAACAGGAATTTCCGCAACCGCTGCTAACCGTTGTGAAAAGAACGGCCACACAACAACTGACACGCCGGAGAACCCAGGGAAAGCGCTCGGAGCATTCAACTCTGGACCGTGACATTCGACCCTCCGTCGAATCGGCCCTCCGGCAGGCATTCTACGCCGAAACGGCTCGTACGGCGCAAGGGAAGCGGCGGATAGGGTTTGTGGTTGCCCTAGCGTCGATTCAGCCTAATGAAACCAATGACGAGGCTGCTGAATTCTTCCGGCTTTTCGAGATACATCAAATGACCAGCATCGGGCAAAACCACGCGACGGGAACCGTAGATCCCCGCTTCGATCACGCCAGCGTGCGCATGGACATCAGGAATGTCGGCATCGCCGGTGAGCAGCAGGGTTGGAACGCGAATCTCATGCAAGCGAGGCAGAGCCGCTTCGGTTGGTCGCGGATAGTCGTCGTGGGTTAGATCCTGCGGGCTAGCGGTCAGGATATCAAGCAGCTTCTTTTGTGCCGTTTCGTGTCCGGGTGCGAGAAGGTATCGGTCTTTCGCCCACTTTGCGATTCCGCTCTTAACATCGTTCTGCTGGAACGGCTTTGAGTTCTGCATGCCGCGATTCAGAAAATGGTCGGAATAGGGAAAGCCGCTGACGACTGCGCCGACCAGAACAAGCTGCTCCACCATGTCGGGATGAGAGAGAGCGAAATCGATGGATAGTTCGCCGCCATGAGAACTGCCGACGAGAACGGCACGAGGCACCTTTAAGTGGCGAAGCAGCGCGGCTAGATCATCGGTTTCGTAGTACCACGTCGTTGCAGCGGGCGATTTTCCGTATCCACGCCGATCATAGCGAATGGTGCGAAAGTTTTGGCAGAACAAAGGCCACACCCCGTCCCACACAACCGAGTGCGCTATTCCGTCATGAATCAAAACTACCGTAGTCGGTGCATTGCCGCATTCTTCGTAGTAAATCTTGCCGTTCTCGACCTCGACGAAAGAGCCGTTTGGAGCGTCAGGTTTACCGCTGCCGCTTGCCTGTCCTGGGATTGGGATCACGGTTGAGATCGCTATGAGCAGAGCGGATACAGCGAGAAAAGGCCCATGCATCTGCACCTCCATCAGCGTTCGAAGAGCGACTGTTCCCGAGAGGAAGCCCTCCAGAAATGCCGGTGAGTATCCGCCCCCCTCCGCTCGAAACCGTCGAGTTGATTTGCACTACTTGAGGTAGCTCTTCACAATTTCAATTACATCCTCGGCAGCCTCTTCGGAAGATTCGAATCCCGGGGCATGTGGTTGTGGATATGGTCCTCGATTAGTTCCGCCATGATGTAGTTGATGGCGCCTCGTGCGGCAGCGAGACCGTTGAAGCACGTCGGCACAATGCTCATCTTCGTTCAGCCGCGAAGGACACTCTCGAGTTGCCCGACAATTCTTTCGTCCGATTGACCAGATAAGCTTTTCTCTTGAGGTGTGTGACATTTTCAATTGACTACGCCACAGCCGTAGGGTATCAAACCGGAGCTTACTGCCTAGGCGCGCCGGCGATATTCGGAAAAATACCAAAGAGAGGAGGCTCCGGGTAGCGCAATTTGCACGCTGCGCCGAGCGAGTTTCGTCGTGGGCGGCGGTAGCCGGCGGACCCCATGCGCCGCCCGAGAAAGGGAGAAGCGCAGGGCGAAGTCGAAGCTGTAACACTTCTGTAATGTCCCCACCAAATACTTGAGTCCTTTGAGACCGGAATCCCGTAACGCCTTGCGATGAAGATGAATAAGAGATAGGTGTGTGACCGATGTCCGAACAAAACGCGGTGCGACCGAGTCGAGGAGGATTCGTGGAGATATCGAATCGCCCTGTGGCGCGTAGGGTAATCCAATGAGGCGCAGGCGGCGGGAAACGTTCGTTCTCTTGATGCTCGGCTCGTTCGCGGGGGGTTGCGGAGACGCGAAGCTCGACCAAAACGCGGGAGCTCCGCCACCGTTAAAGGTGGAGCGAGCGGAAGATCGTAACGTTTTTCGAGTGGACCACCCGGAACGGTTTCCTCTGACAAAAGCGGTCGAGCACATCGGCACGCCCGAGCTGCGAGTCACCGGTACCGTGAGTCCGGATATCAGCCGAAGCGTCCCGGTAATTTCGATCGCGACCGGGCGAGTCGTCGAGATCAAAACGCGTCTGGGTGACGTCGTTCAAAAGGGCCAGCTTTTGCTGCGCGTGCAAAGCGCAGACATAGCGGGTGCTTTCTCCGAGTACCAAAAGGCCGTGGCCGACGAGCAACTCACGCGGACTCAGCTCGAAAGAGCCCAACTCCTGTACGAAAAGGGGGCGATTTCGTTAAATGACCTGCAGATCGCCCAGGATACAGACGCCAAGGCCAAGGTCGACGTAAAGACGACCGCCGAAAAGCTCCGTGTGCTTGGCAATCCGACCCTCGATCAACCGTCCGCCTTCGTTGAGGTCCGCGCTCCCATCTCCGGGGTGATCACCGACCAGCAAGTGACCAACGCGGCGGGTGTGGCCGGTCTCGGATCGCCAAATCCGTTCACGATTGCGGACCTAACCTACGTCTGGGTCCTTTGCGACGTTTATGAAAACGACCTTTCGAACGTCAACCTCGGGGACAAGACGGACATTCGCTTTAATGCTTATCCCGACAGGGTATTTACGGGAATCATCAGCAACATTGGGCCAATACTCGACCCCACGATACGTACTGCAAAGGTGCGCATCGAGGTGCGCAATCCGGGCCTGATGCGGCCGGGAATGTTTGTGGTGGCGACTTTCCACGGCCGGAAAAAAGAGTCGCGCGCGGCGGTGCCGGCGACGGCGATACTGCACCTCCAGGACCGCGAGTGGGTATACGTGCCGGCCGGTGACAAGCGCTTGCGCCGAGTCGAGGTGAAGGGCGGTCAAATGCTTCCCGGTAATATGCAGGAAGTCCTGTCGGGAATTGACGTCGGGCAAGAGGTTGTGGGGAATGCGCTTGCGTTTCAGAACACGGTGCAACAGTAATGATCGGAAGACTGGTCGACTTTGCACTGAACAGCCGCTTTATCGTCCTGAGCATGGCAGTTCTGCTCTTTGTGTGGGGGATTATCGCCTTCAAGGCGCTTCCGGTGGAGGCCTACCCCGATGTGGCCAACACCTGGGTTCAGGTGATTACGCAATGGCCAGGCCGGGCGGCCGAGGAAGTCGAGCAGCAAGTGACGGTGCCCATCGAAATCCAGATGAACGGCTTGCCCCATATGCAGCACGTGCGGTCGGCCTCGCTCGCCGGACTGTCCGTCGTCAACCTGATTTTCGAGGATGATTCGGACAACGATTGGGACCGCCAAAAGGTGGCAGAGAGGCTCGGGCAGGTGACGCTGCCGCCGAGCTTATCGGCACAGATTGGACCGGATTTCAGTCCCATCGGCTCGATCTATTGGTACACGCTCGAGAGCGACAATCCCAATTACGACGTGATGGAGCTTAAGTCCCTACAGGATTGGGTGGTTTCGAAGTACATCAAGTCTGTGCCGGACGTCGTCGAAGATTCTTCGTTCGGCGGCATAACGCGTGAATATCAGATTCGAATCGATCCCGAGAAGCTGGTGTCGTATGGGCTGAGCCTTACGCAAGTCGAGCAGCAGTTGACAAACGCGAACGCGAACGGGGGAGGGAGTTTTATCGAACAGGGAGCGCAGCAAATAAACGTCCGGGCGGTCGGGCTCGTT
>DATJKY010000664.1:0-4130 GCA_035490955.1 Terriglobia bacterium
CCATCAAAGGCGACTCCTGCCGGGAAGGTTCCCGACGGACGCAAACGTGCCCAGAGTGGCGCCCGTGCTCGCCAGCAGCTTGGTTACGTTGTTGCTGCTGCCGTTCGCCACCCACATGTTGGTGCCGTCAAAAGCCAGGGCGTTGGGCTGTGTACCCACCGTAAAGGTGCCGAGGACCGCGCCGCTGCTCCCACGCAGCTTGGTGACATTCTTGCTGTTGATATTCGCCACCCAGACGTTGGCCCCATCATAGGCCACGGCGATGGGGTTGCTTCCCACGGTGAAGGTGCCCAAGGCCGTGCCGTCGCTCGCCTTCAGCTTAGTCACGTTGTTGATGCCTTGTTGCAAATCCAGATGCTCTGACCGTCAAAGGCTACGCCATAGGGGGCGGTGCCAGCAGTGAATTGTGTCGTCAGGTTCGCGTTATACCAGTGCAGGATAGCGATTTGCAGCGGGTTCTGCGTCGGGCTTGTTACCCCGATCAGGGGTCGTAACTCCGAGTCGGACTCCGTCGCCAACGCTTCGCCTTTCTCCTGGGGCCGCGCCTGGTGGAGAGACGTGCCGACCAGCACGGAGAAGAGTAGGGCCACGATGAGCGGCATGACGGGGTGCAACGTACCGAAATCTGCCCATTTTTTCATGCTGTTCTCCTCATTTCGAATTTACTCTCTTTAGATTCCGCATGCGATTGCGGGACCCTGCCGCGAGCCGCATCTGAGCGCGAAACCGCAAGTCTACGGGACCCTCAAGCGTCAAGAAAACGTCCGCAATGCCGTAGACCTGTCCCAACACGCCGACGGCGCGTTCTCGTATCAGGGCGCGCTGCAGTATGGCGTGGACGCGAGCCCAATATTGTCAAGGCGATTTGAAATTCTTGTCTTTTTTGGTTTACAACGCCCCGCGCAATCCTGGGCTTAAAGAGTCTGTGTGAAGAGCGCCTTTTCCAGCAGCTGCGCCGCCGGCTGCTTCGAAAATTGCTGCCTGGAACCCCCTCCCCGGCTCTCCCGCTACAGCCGGATCGCCACCCTCTCCCCCAAGGGGGCGAGGGCTCTAGTCCAGTTATCTCATGCTATCGGTCAGACATGCGTCTGTGGTAGCATCGCTGAGCGATGCGGTCCGTTTACATCCTGAGCGCAGTGCGCACGCCGATTGGCAAATATGGCGGGGCATTGCGTGACTTCAGCGCGCCCGAGTTGGGAGTGGTGGCGGCGCAGGCGGCCCTGGAGCGGGCAGAGATAGCACCTGAGGAGGTTGAGGAGGTTATCCTCGGCCAGGCGCGGCAAGCCGGAAACGGTCCGAACCCTGGGCGCCAGGTCGCGGTGAGGGCCGGAATCCCCGTGCGTGTTCCGGCCTACACTGTCAACAAAGCCTGTGCTTCGGGGCTGAAGGCCCTCGTTTTGGCCTACCACGAGATCGTCCTGGGCAACGTCGACGTGGTGCTTGCAGGTGGCGTTGAAGCGATGAGCCGGGTGCCGTATTTTGTTGAAGGCGCGCGATGGGGCGCGCGCCTGGGCCATCAACAGCTCGTCGATGGCATGTATCAGGACGGGTTCCTCTGCCCGCTCTCGAAGCTGGTAATGGGCGAAACCGCCGAGGTCTTGGCCGAACAGTACCACATCACTCGTGAGGAGCAGGACAAGTACGCCTTGTCAAGCCAGCAGCGCGCCCGCAGGGCTATCGAATCGGGACGCTTCGCGGACGAGATCGTGCCCGTGACGGTGAACGACAAGAAAGGAGACCCGCAACTTACTGCCGACGAGCACCCACGCTTCGACACGACCGCCGCCAGCCTGGCCAAGCTACCTCCGGTGTTCGCGAAAAGCGGTACGGTTACGGCCGGCAACGCATCCGGCATCACCGACGGGGCCGCTGCCCTGATTCTGGTTTCTGAGGACCGAATGAAGCGCGCAAGCACCAGACCTCTGGCCCGCATCGTGGACTATTCGACAGCGGGTGTAGACCCGCGCGTCATGGGCATCGGACCTGTCCCAGCAGTGGAGAAACTGTCGAAGAAAACCGGGCGCCGGCTCCAGGACTTCGACATCATCGAGTTGAACGAGGCCTTTGCTGCCCAGGTTCTGGCCTGCGACCGTGAGTTGCGCTTCGACCGCGAGCGGCTCAACGTGAATGGCGGAGCGATTGCCCTGGGGCATCCCATCGGCTGCACGGGCGCCCGCATCACGGTGACCTTGGTGCACGAGATGGTCAAGCGCCAGGCCCGACGGGGGCTGGCCACTCTCTGTGTCTCCGGCGGCCTGGGCATGGCCCTGGAGTTGGAAGCGGCCTAAATAACGTGCGAGTGGCGAATCGTATCTCCGGGGAAAAGTGTTTAGCCGCGATGCCCGGCTGGCTATTCGCCACTCGCTACTCACTCCAAAAGGTACGTGCGAATGGCCCGACTGGATTCGCCATTCGCTACTCACTCCAACGAGGAGGACAGCCATGAAAGGGATCGTCTTGATTGCTTTAAGCCTTGTCGCCCTTGCGGTCGCCGTCAATCGGGCGACCACAGGTCTCTACCCCGCGGGAAAAGATCCGCAAGAATGGCCAATCCATGACAGGACCCGGCCTCAGCCGCCCGTCATCACACCTGGCGAGGCCAGCACGCAGGACCAGCCCGGTAGGCCACCCTCGGACGCGCTCGTATTATTCGACGGCAAAGACCTTTCCCAGTGGGAGAGCCTGAACGGAGGGCCCGCTAAATGGAACGTCGGCAGCGGCTATTTCGAAGTCGCCGCCAAGACGGGAAACATCAGGACGAAGCAGTCGTTCGGCGACTGTCAACTGCACGTGGAGTGGGCCACGCCTAACCCCCCGCACGGCGAGGACCAGGACCGTGGCAACAGTGGGGTCTTCCTGCAGAGCCTTTATGAGATCCAGGTGCTCGACTCCTACCAGAGTATCACTTACCCGGACGGGCAGGCGGGAGCGGTCTACGGGCAATACCCGCCACTCGTGAACGCCTCGCGCCCCCCCGGCCAATGGCAAACCTACGACATCATCTTTCACGGACCGCGGTTCGAAGCGGACGGCAAGCTTCGCCGGCCGGCGTACGTCACAGTTGTTTACAACGGCGTATTGGTGCAGGATCACGTCGCCATCATGGGCCCGACCGCGCACAAGCAGCGCCCACCTTATCATGTGACTCCAGATAAGCTGCCCCTCATGCTCCAGGACCACAATCATCCGGTGCGCTTTCGCAACCTCTGGATCCGGGAACTGGCGGAAAGCGAGCCGTAGTGTGAGTTCCCGGCCCTTGTTGGTCCACCTTCGTCAATCTGCCGGGCGAACGCCGCCAGGTACACGCGACCGCGCCAACCGGCCGTGATTGTCGTCGATCAGGCGACCAGGGAGGCAGGCCCGTATTCTTCGTGCCGGACAACGGCTTGGGCTTCACCATGAAATACGCTGACAAAATGTTCGGCGTCTTCCAGCGCCTGTCTCGGCACACGCTTTTAACGAACCAGCGCCAGAATCTCATCCTCGTCGATCTCGACTCGTGAGGGCTTGGTCGCCACGGTGAATCGGAAGGGCCCAGTACTGCCGCCGACGGCCACGCGGCCAAGTGTAGCCTTTCCATCCTTTCCAGACATCGCTACAACCGGCACTAACATCTCGAAGTCGGCCGGCGCTTCTACCTGCTCGATACTCCCTTGGACAACGAACTTGTTCGGGCCGAGACTCTTCACGGAAGCATGCAGGCTGTACGTGGGGATGCCCGTGTTGTAAACCCATTGGTTGAAGAACCAGTCCAACTTCCGGTCGTGATCCAAGTTGCTGGCAGGGCTCATGTATTTCTCCGCGAAATGGATGAAGTCTTCGGTCGAAGGTGCTTGACCCTTGTAGGCGGCGACGAAAGCGCGCAGCATGTCGAAGAACTTCTCACTGGCGTCCGCGCCGCCGTGCCGCCCGGAAGCCTCCGTCGCTGCCGGCTGCTTCATCAGGCACCGCAGCATATGTAACACCCAACAAGCCTTCTTGTAGATGATAGCGTCGTAGCCCTCCGGGTTCAGAGAGGTCGAGAGGCGCTCACCCAACCAGATGGGACCGCCCGACTCGATGGTGTGCCCCTCCGGGTTCCTGCTGAGCAGGTCCCGCTTGTATTCCTCCAGCAATTCGTGAAACTTCCG
>DATJKY010000665.1:0-4393 GCA_035490955.1 Terriglobia bacterium
TTGAGCTGGTGGATTGCCTACCGGAGCGACTGGTTCTAAGAAACGACTGTCCGATGAACTCAGCCGAGAAACTTAGTGGGTAAAACGCTAGCCAGCTCCCTTTAGCGATGCCAAGCCGATAAGAGTCTGACCCCTTTTCAAACTGTGGTCGTCGCGTTTTCCAGAAAGCCCGTTTTTCGTTCCCGATGCGGCTTGCCCAGCGAATCGAGGCTTTTGGCGTCCTCTCACACAAACGGACTTTTAGCTTGCCCACTTGAGTCTTTGCGCGACATCCATGCGCGCATGGCCCGTCCGAAATTTCCTTGGCTCAACCTGCATGCTGGGCGAGCGCCCCAAGTCATTGCTGTCCTGAGGGTTGCAGCTCGGAAAGCTTGCGAATCAGAAAATTCTCCCCTTCGATGCAATAAATCGCCGGGGCGGAACGTATACCTTTGTGAGTCCAATATAAGGGACCGAAACATATGGCTTTGACCCCGCCGGATCGCGAGTGGAAGAAAGGAAGCGCCGAGCTTCTGGTGCTGTCGCTGCTTGAGGACCAGCCTCGCCACGGGTATGACATCTCGAAATTGATACAGATCCGATCGGGCGGGGCCTTGCGGTTTCACGTGACGTCGCTTTATCCACTGCTCCATCGGCTGGAGAAGGAGGGGTGGCTCGAGGGGCGCTGGGTGGAGAAGTCCCAGCAGCGACGGCGGCGATATTACAGTCTGACTCCCCAGGGCAGGAAGGCGCTGCGCTCGAAGCAGAGAAGCTGGAAGGATTTCGTGGAGGTCGTCAGCCGAGTAACGGGGATCGAGCATGCCTGATTGGAAGAGTCTGGTTCGAGAACGGCTGGCACCGCTGCGGCTGCAGGCGCCTGCCGAGCTGGATCTCACGGTGGAAGTCGCGCAGCACCTGGAAGATTACTACCGCGAGTTATGCAGCGGGGGGACGAGCGAAGAAGAAGCGTACCAGCGCACCCTCTCGGAGTTGGATGACGTGTATCCGTTGCGGGCGGAAGTGGAAAGGAGCGACCGCATGGCGAAATACGATGCCGTACCGGCCGGCGACGCCAGGCCGGGCAATTTCATGGAAGATCTCTGGAGGGATCTTCGTTACGGCGGGCGCGCGATTCGGAAGTCGCCGCTGTTCGCGCTCGCCGCCGTGCTGTGCCTGGGCGTTGGGATTGGGGCGAATGCCACGGTATTCACCATCATCAATACGTTGCTGCTCCATCCCTTGCCGGCCGGCGATCCGTCGCGCCTGGTGGTGCTTTATGACGCCCCGGCCCAACATGCGAGGCAGCAGTGGAGTCAGCCTGGGTTGTCCTACGCCAATCTTCACGACTACATGGAAGGGCAGCAGTGCTTCCAGCGGGCGGCGGCGTTCACCTGGCCACAAGTGCTCACGCTGGCAGGAAGCAATGGTCCGGAGCGCATGTTCGGCGAGCTTGTGACCCAGCAGTATTTTGATACCCTCGGCCTGAAGCCGGCGCTGGGCCGCTTCTTTCTGCCCTCCGAGGACAGCGAGCCGGGGTCGGCTCCGGTGGCGGTGCTGAGTTACGGCGCCTGGCAGGCGCGTTTCGGCGTTGCCCGCGATGTGCTGGGCCGTACGGTGGAGTTGAACAACATCGCCTTCACTGTTATTGGAGTAGCGCCGAAGGGCTTTCTGGGCCTGAGCGCCGTTTTTGGCCCTGATGTCTGGTTGCCGGCCACCATGTCGGAGCGGGTTTTTCCGGCGGAATTTCGCTCGGCTTTATCAGATCGCGCGAAGCCTCTATTCCGCGGAGTCGGCCGCCTCCGGAACGGATTCTCGATCGTGCGGGCTCAGGCCAGTCTAGATCCGCTCGCGGCGACTCTCGCTCGGGAATACCCCAAGAGCAACGAGGGGCATGGAATCAGCGTTCGGCCTGTAACTGACGAACTTTACTTCGGTGCGGGCGGAACGAGCGGCTTGGCGCTCACCAGCGCCGTGCTGCTCATCGTGGTCATGCTCGTTCTGGGTATCGCGTGCTCGAATGTCGCCAATCTGCTGCTGGCGCGGGCGGCGGCGCGGCGGCACGAGATCGGGCTACGGCTGGCCATTGGCGCGAGCCGCGGCCGGCTGATCCGGCAGATGCTGACCGAAAGCGCGCTGCTGAGCCTGGTGAGCTGCGTCGCCGGGATCGGCTTGGGGTACGCGGGGTGCCGCTTCGTGTGGTCGTTTTTTCCAGCGCAGTATGTGTACAATATGGTCGCGCCGAAGTTCGACGGGGGCGTACTGGCCTTCGCGGTGCTGGTCTCGCTCTTCACCACCGCCTTGTTCGGACTGGCCCCGGCGCTGCGCGCTTCCCGCACCGACGTGGTCGCCGCCCTCAAAGAAGAAACGACGGCGGCGGGGAGGAGCCGGCGAGCAGTCAGCTTCACCGACGTGCTCGTGATCGGCCAGGTTGCTTTCTCGCTGCTGTGCCTCATCACTGCCGCCTTGTTCTTTCACAGTATCGAGCGCGCCTACACCATCAACCCGGGCTTCCAGACCGATCACCTGGCGCTCGTGATGATGAATCCGACCCAGGCGGGCTACGATCCCGGGCGTGCCAAGGAGTTCTATCGCACGACGCGCGAGCGGATCGTGAGCCTGCCGGGCGTGGCATCCGTCTCCTGGGCTTCGGGGTTGCCGTTCTGGAACAGTGCTTCACGCTCGGTGGTGATCGAAGGGGCGGAGCCGCGGAAGAATTCCGAAAACCTCCAGACGGTGTCGTTCATCGTCGGCACCGATTACTTCCGGACGATGGGAATGCCGCTGGTCGCCGGGCGTGTGTTCAACGACGGCGATCGCGAGAAGTCGCTGCCGGTGGCTGTGATCAACCAGGCTCTGGCGGCGCAGCGCTGGCCGGGCGGCAACCCGGTCGGGCAGCGTTTTCATTTTGTGGGCGACGACCCCTGGCGCGAGGTGGTCGGGGTCGTGAAAAACGCCAACTACTCGACGCTCGGGGAAGCTCCCCAACCTTGCGTTTATCTCCCGCAGCGGCAGAACTTCTCCGGCGGCATGACACTGTATGTTCGCAGCCAGGGAAATCCAGCCAGCCTGCTACCGGCGATCCAGCGGGAGGTACGCACCCTGGACAGTAACATCGAAATCAGCGATGCGAGGACGGGCGCGGCGCTCATCGAGCAGGTCCTCTGGGGGGCCAGGGTGATTGTATCGCTGCTGGGGGTGTTCGGATCGCTGGCCTTAGTCTTGGCCAGCGTGGGGCTCTACGGAGTCATGGCGTATTCGGTCACACGTCGCCGCCGGGAGATCGGCGTACGGATGGCCCTTGGAGCTACGCATGGCGCCGTGCTGCGGCTCGTCGTTGCGGACGGCATGAAGCTGGTCGGCTGGGGGATCGTCCTGGGCCTCGCAGTCTCCCTGGTGCTGGGCCGCGGACTGTCACATATGCTCTTCGGCATCAGTTCCGCCGACCCGGCAAGCCTGGCCTCCGCGAGCGTGACGTTGATTGTTGTCGCTCTGGCGGCCTGCTACGTGCCGGCGCGCTCTGCGATGCGAATCGATCCCATGAATGCGCTTCGGCAAAATTGACGGATGCTCAATTCCCACAAGGGATCGAGTCCGCGCTTATCGTCGGCGGCGCGACCCTCGTCGTGCGGTTCGTCCGTTCACGGTGACCCTGATAGTCAGCACTCCCCTCTGATCCTTGTTCAGGACGGCGAATCGGCAAAGGAAGGGTCTTTCAAAAAACTCTGCTCGGCTTTGGAAGAACTCGCCACGCCCACCATCTCGCCGAAACTCCACGAGTTCGACCTCGGAGCGGAAGCACCCTAACGTGGTGCGTTCGCTGTGGCGCGATCCCAACTATGGTGATGCTTTTCCCTGCGGCTCGATTCGCTGCAAATTGTTGCTGCAATGACAGCCACCATGCGGCTGAGGATCTGGCCCGAAAAGTCTTAGTGCTGTATCGGAAGCGCTGACTGAACAGAGCTTCGGACGGCAACTCCTCGGCGAGCGCGCTTTCGATACAGCGACTTGAAGGAAGCCGCTCGTGGTTGCGGCGGACGCGTCGGATTATGGGTTTTGAATGGAGTTCAGAGGTCCCTGGGGTGGCTGGAGGGGCAAGGGGAATGAGCGTCTGCGGGCCAGAACCTGTATGCGCCGGGTCGAGTCGAGGTCCCTAGAGCATACTGGGAAGGGATCGGCTGAGCAGGGAGGGGTTGTCGGCCAGTGAGTAGGCATACGTAGGCGAGGGCGTAACGAGCGGACGCGGTGTTGCAAAGTGGGGGAGCAACATTTCATGAGAGCCTCGTGAGAGACAGGGGTGGAGAACGCAGGTACATCTCCGCCGCGGTGAGGCGCTCCAAGATGATCATGGGGCCGCCACACCGAGGGCAGGACCAGAGGGAGGGAGGAGGCAGGGTGAGCAAGAGGCCTTCCTCGT
>DATJKY010000666.1:0-7443 GCA_035490955.1 Terriglobia bacterium
TATGCGCGGCAGAGACGAACGCTGCTTCGAACTGCGAAGGCGGAAAATAGACCCCTCGCGCGAGTAGGGCTCGGAAGTAGTGGCCGAAGCGGGCCGTGTCCGACTGCTTGGCGGACGCGTAGTCAGTGACGGGCTCAGAGGCGAAAAAGACGGTGAACATCGAGCCCACGCGGTTCACGATCAACGGCACTTTGGTTTTCTGCGCCGTATCCACCAAAGCTGACGCCAACTTCGCCGAAATGTCTTCGAGTCGTTCGTAGAACCCCGGCCGCTGGATCACCTCCAACGTCTTGAGACCGGCGACCACGGCCAGGGGATTACCCGAAAGGGTCCCCGCCTGGTACACCCCTCCGGCAGGCGCCACCTGATCCATCAGCGTTGTCCGGCCGCCGTAAGCACCCACAGGCAGGCCGCCGCCGATTATCTTGCCCAGCGTGGTCAGGTCGGGCTTGATGCCATAGAGCTGCTGCGCGCCGCCATATGCTACACGAAACCCCGTCATCACCTCGTCCATGATGAGGACCGCCCCCTGCTCTGCCGTTAAGCTTCGCAGCTTCTCCAGGAATCCAGGCTGCGGAGGAATGCAACCCGCGTTGCCTACCACCGGCTCGACGATAGCGGCCGCGATCTGGTTGGGGTGCGCGGAGAAGACCTCGTCGAGAGCGTTGCAACCGTTGAAGGGAACAGTGAGGGTGAGCTCAGCCAGGGCTTTGGGGACGCCCGGGCTGTCCGGTAGGCCAAGCGTGGCTACGCCAGAACCCGCCTTCACCAACAGGCTGTCGGCGTGGCCGTGGTAGCAACCTTCGAACTTCAGGATCTTGTCCCGGCCAGTGGCGGCGCGCGCTACCCGCAGCGCCGACATGGTGGCTTCAGTGCCGGAATTCACCAGGCGAACGCGCTCAATGGAAGGAAACGCCTCCCGGATGCGCTCCGCCAATTCCACTTCCTCGTAGGTGCAGGCGCCGAAGCTAGTGCCCCTTCCAAGAGCACGCGCCAAGGCCTCAGCGACTTCCGGATGACAGTGACCGAGAATCAGGGGTCCCCACGACATCACG
The DNA here is from genome assembly GCA_035490955.1 of Terriglobia bacterium. Lineage (GTDB taxonomy): Bacteria > Acidobacteriota > Terriglobia > UBA7540 > UBA7540 > DATJKY01. The sequence continues at coordinate 1,056 of DATJKY010000666.1, forward strand.
TAGTCAATGTAACTGCGGCCGTTTACATCCGTGAGGCACGAACCCTTGCCACTGGCGATGAACAAGGGGTCGCCACCCACGGCGCGGAAGGCGCGCACGGGAGAATTCACCCCGCCCGGCATGAGGCGGAGGGCTCGCTGGAAAAGTTCCTGGGACTTGGTCATCGTCAGGAGTCCGTTGTCAGTCTCCAGTTTTCCGTTAAGTCCACTGCAGGCTTCCGGCCACGACCGCCGCTGTCCGTTTCCACTGATAACTGCCCACGGACGCTGGACAACTGCTCACGCATTCCGCCTGCCGCGACTTCCCAAAGCGTCTTCCCGAGCGTTCGGTAAAGGCGGCGGCCAAGTCCGTCATAGGGTTGCAAGCCGTCGAGCAGGTCCTGCAGTAGCTCCTGGAAGGTTCGGCTGCGGGCGCTGAACTCGACGAGGCGTGTCGTGGAGGGCTTGCCAAGAAAATCCTCATGGTAGAAGTAACGCGAGAGCCGTGCGCCAAGGGCCAGGGACTTGCCGAAGTCCTGCCAGACGCGCTCCGGGTAGGACTCCGGTTCACCGTCGAGCAGCGCCTCAGCCAGCAATTCGCCGGAACGCATAGCGAAGTAGATCCCTTCACCACTTACCGGATCCACCAAGCCGGCGGCGTCGCCCACGAGCGCCCAGCCGTTGCCACAGATGCGCAGGGTATTCCAGCTTTCCACCGAGAGAGCAGGGAGCAGGTGACTGAAGACGGCACCGGATTTGGCCTGATAGCCGAATCGCCTTATGAAACCGTGCAGACGCTCACGAAGCCCTGCCATGTCACTCTCGCCCATTTTGCCGCAGATGCCGAGGTCCAGATGGTCGGTTCGAGGAAACGACCAGGCGTATCCCTCGAAGCCTTCGAAGAACTGCACACGAAGAAGGCGGTCCACCGCCGGAACGTAGTACCCGAACGTGAGCATGAAGTCCCGTGGGCCCAAGGCCGAAGCTAGCAGCGAGCGGAGTTGGGAACGCGCCCCGGCTGACATGATGAGGTAATCGGCGGAATAGTCTTCAATATGAACAAGGTTCGCCGCCCTCGCATGAAAACAATCCGGACCGCAGCCCTCTCCCCCTTGAGGGAGAGGGTGACCGCCGTAGGCGGTCGGGTGAGGGGGTTCGCCCGGGCTGTTCTCGAAATCGGAGGGCGGTAAAGAGGTCGCCATCGAGAGAGGCCGCCCGGAGCGTACAGGGTCTTCATCCTGACTCTTCCGCCTTCGAATCTCGATCCGCCATCCCCTCCCCTCACGCCGAAAGCTCCTGATTCGCGCCTGAACAATCTCCGCGCCGGCTTCCTGGGCGCGCCGCAACAACAGCCGGTTTAGCACCAAGCGCGAATAGATCAGCAGAGGCTGCCGCAGGCGAACCCGCGCCGTGCTCCCATTGGCGGCCACCAATTCCACATCGTGAATGCAAGCATGTTCCTCGGAGGCCTCCAGCAAGAAAGGGTAGCGATGCAGCGCCTTGTAGGGTACACCTCCTCCGCAGGGTTTCTCCCATGCCCCCCTTTCCTCGAAAAGCGTCACCCGCGCCCCAGCGAGGGCCAGCCGCTCCGCCGCCATCGAACCGGCAGGTCCACCTCCAATGATGGCAATGTGCTCCACGGGTCCCTCGTCGCCACAAAACTGAGAATAGCATAAGGGCACTCCTTCGATCGCTTAGCGCCTCTGCATCGATCCCAAAAATTGTCGATGTTGGCCCTGACTTGCTCGACGCAGGCGAGCCGCGTGGGCAGGATGCCCACGCCTGGAGTTTGCACATTTCTCACGCTGGGAGCCACATTGCGAACTCGCGCCCACCATGGCTTTGTATCAGGGCACGGCTTCAGCCGCGCCCTGGAGTTTGTACATCTTGGACTGGAGGTGAAATATCAGTTGACAACAGCCCTCGCCCGCTTGCGGGAGAGGGGGGACCGCGAAGCGGTGGGTGAGGGCCTCGCTGATTTTGGAAGAAGAACACAACCCCTCACCCCCGGCTTCGCCGTACCCTCTCCCCTCGGAGAGGGCCGTTATTAACTGCGGCCCGCTGTGAATCCAAATGTAGAAACTCCAGGGCACGGCTTCACCCGTGCCGCGTTAATTACGTTAGCGGGCTTTAGCCCCTGCCGCCTTTCGTTTTGCCCAATAGCTGAAGCAGTAGGGAAGCATCACGACGAAATCAGGGAGCCGGAATTTGCGCGCCGCCAGATAGGAGCGCAGCACGTCTATCAATAGCGTGGCATTACGTTCCGACTGGAGCAAGGCCCGCCCCCTGCTCGTCTTGGTGGTAACGAAAAACGTACGCGAAAGGCTCAGGATCCGGCTCGGGTCGGCATGGCGGGCTGGTCTTGCCATAATCAGGGGCTAAAGCCCGATTCGTTTTGGTTCATCGGCGGCACGGCTTAAAGCCGTGCCCTGATACAAAGCCTGCGGCTTTGGCCGTTCTAAATTGTACAAACTCCAGGCGTGGGCAGGATGCCCACGCCTGGAGTCTCTACATTTGACGGTCCTGGTAGATGACGTCTCAGGCCCGGAGGGCCGATAGAGAATAGCCCACGGCGTGGAAGGTGTGAAAATTTCTAACAACCAGGTCTGCGCCGGCCGATTTTTCATGGCCTCGTAGGTGATAGAGAAAGGGTGGCGGGTGGTCCATCGACCACCCGCCTGGATTTTCTTACGGTACAACAAAGTTAACGGAGGTCCCCCAGTTTGCGTAGCCATCCCTGGTTCCGCCGCAGGTCCCGAGTGTCAGGGTAAACTCAGACCCCGTGCAGTTCGGGTACTGGATGTATTCGGTAGCGAAGAAGATCTTGCCGCCTGACCACGGCAGGAAGATGGCATTACTGTAGTCTCCCCAGCGAGGTCGAGTAGGACCTGGATAGCCCCCATACTCACTGAAGCCGTCTTGAGGCGATTGGCCCAAGTCTGCAATGTTGATCACAGATCCGGAGAGACCGTTCGAAGTGCTGGTCAGCCGGCCGTAGGCGGTGCTGGGGTAAAACCCTCCGTGGTGAGCCCCGGTAGGTCCGCCGTTACCCGACAGCGTGAAGGTCATGATGGCCTTACCGTTTCCGCCGTCCTCGCTTGCGAAACCTCCCGCGGCCATGGCCGGGAATGCCAAGTCCTCATGCTTCGGCGAAACATACTGCTGGCTGGTGAGGGTGAAGGCCCCGATGCTGTCGAAATTCTCGGTGCCAATGACCCAGTAAACGGCCCCCTGGTGCACTTCCGAGCTGGGTCCCGACGAGTACGTTTGGTTGATCTCCGTGGTGGTGGCGCCCCAGATCTGGTGCTGCGCCTGCGAAACCTGCGTTATCTCGTCGCCGTTGGTAGCGATTCCGCCCTCGGGGCAACTGGCGGGGGGTGGTGAGCCCCCACTGAGGCCGGCGGCTCCGCATTGGTCGCCCAACGGTATGGGTCCACCTTTTTGCGCAGCCAGGAATCCCTCGCCGTAGTAAAACAACACGCCGGAGAATAACTGGCCGCCGAATTGGATGCCGCCGCAGGCGGAGCAGTTAGGGCTGTTCAGGTGGTGGAGGCCGGTCCAGTCAAAGACGGCGATTCGGTTGTCACCCTGGCCATAAAAGTCGAGGGTGTTGAGCATGAATCCGGAGCCTCCGTGACTGTTGTCGTACTGGCTTGGGTCCGGTGCTACCGCCGGAATTGCGGCAAACCAGCAGGTGAAGCCAGGCGCATGAAACATATTATCGGAAAAGCAGGTTCCGTCTGGCGTCGGCAGGAGACCCATGTTCTCGATGGCCACAGTGAAGGCAGGGTTTGGCTCTCCATAACGTCCAGTGACGGGCAGGCCCAGTTCGAAAGCTTTCTTGTTAAACGCAAATTCTTGTGCTCCGTTGAAAAAGCCGCCGCCCAGGCCGCCGCCAAAGAGCGGGTACTCGTTGTAGAAGAGGAGGAAGGCGTCTCGAGTGGTTGCGATCTTCGCGAAGTCATTGAGCAGGTAGGGGTAGCCCGGCTCGGATGGGTCGTAATTAGCATCGAGGAAGTAAACGCCGTAGGGGCCAAATGGGTCGGGGCCTACAGTTACCGCAATTCCTTCATAACAGGTATCGGCCACGCCGGCAAAGCAGCCCGCAAAAGGGCCCCCAGCGGACTCCGGGGTTGAAGAGACAATCTGCGTAAAGAACCAGTGCCCGCCGTTGTCGTGATCGTAGAAGCACGAGATGTCTCCGCCGCTGCTCCACCCTCTGCTCGTGAGTCCCATGATGGTGTCCAGGGGGATGACCGCTGATTTGCGCTGCAACTTTGTGTCGAAAACCAGAATCTCCCCGATGTTGTTAGACTCGACCACAAACCCATTACCGGCGCATAGGCCCTGGTCTGGGGGTTCAATGTCACCGACTGACACGTTGGTGGGTTGCGTGGCGCTGTCGACAGCGTTCAAGCCTTTCACGCCGATGGCGCCGCCCGAAAATGAACTGATAATGTCGCAGCCCGGACCCAACGGTTGGCAGCTTACGCTCGGAGGCGTAATCGTAATATTGGGGCCAAAACCATGCGGTGGACGCGGGCGACTATGTGACGGCATAACTTTCGGGCTCGGAGACGGAATCGAAGATTCGGTCGGCGGCTTGGCGCCAGTCGAGTTCTTCGAGAAGAGAGGCGCCGTGGACGGAGTGAAGAAGGGGCCTGTAAGCAAAGAGCAACCATAACCGGTGCAACCGGTGGCGGCTGGACCAGCAAAGGTTGGGGAGAATTGGCCTAAACTCGATGTCGTAACAAGCGTCGTTGGAGCGTTAGTTGTATTTGGGGCAGGGGCCGCTGCCGTTCTTCTGGAGACGAGTAAGAAACGACCACCGACCATCAGCATCAAAATCGCAATCGAAAACCCGATTGATCTCTTTCTTGCGCTTATCCTGGCGAACATGGATCCTCCTCCTGGCCGGAAATAGATTGAACTACCTGTGGAGTTGTATGACATCTGCGAAGCGTTGTTAATAAAAAGTTGTTTTTATACATATATATAGTAACCTGGAATAACACTTTGTGATTCCCAGTTTGCCATCAGAAACGGAGGATGGTGTCTGAGTCTCTCCAAACTTAAAGTCAACACAAGGTTGGGGTGAGAAACCAAGGGGTTCCTGGTATGATTGAGAGAACAAAGCCCGTAGTGGCAGGCGATAGAGTTTATGGCTGCGCTCCTCCCTCTTGCTCTCGCGCTGTTGCAAACCCTCTCAAGCCAGGCGCCGACGACTGCGACAACCCAATCGGACACGCGGCAGCCTGCAGTGAAGCCCGAGGATATGTGCACGATCGAAGGCATAGTCCTGAAGGTTGCCACCGGTGATCCGCTGAAGAGAGCCGTTCTAAGTCTGACCAAGGTGGAAGGGCACAGTGAACCGAAAAACGCTACCAGCGATGCCAGCGGCCGGTTCCAACTCAAGAATGTCGAGCCGGGCCGCTATCACCTTTACGCCAGCCGCAACGGCTACGCGCAGGAGGAGTACGGTCAGCGCACCCCTCACGGTTCCGGCACTATTCTGACGCTTGCCGCGGGGCAGCACCTCAAGGATATTTCCTTCCGGCTGGCCCCCGCTTCAGTCATCGCTGGGCATGTTTACGATGAAGACGGCGAGCCTGTGGCTGAGGCTGAGATCCAGGCACTGCGCTTCGGGTACGAAAAGGGACAGCGCAAACTGGCGCCGTCGAGGTTCGCCAGAACGAATGACTTGGGAGAGTACCGCCTGTATGGACTCCCTCCCGGCCAATATTACGTCAGCGCCTCCTTCAATCCCCACCGGTTTGGCGGCGAGGGCGCCGAGGGCGGCTATGCAGCCGTGTATTACCCGGGCAGCGCTGATCCCAGCCGCGCATCCGCGCTTGATCTGCATGCGGGCGACGAGCTTCCCGGAATTGACTTTACCCTCATGCCGATCAAAACCTTCAATGTGAAAGGACGGGTCTATGATGCTGTCAATAGCCGACCCGGGATACACGCAAATCTCTTCCTGCAGCCGCGGAACACCGAAGTCCAAAGATGGACCATGACCTCCCAAAGCTTCGTGCAGGACCCTCAAGGAGTGTTTGAGCTGCACGGCGTCGTGCCCGGCTCCTACTACGTGCTGGCGGTGAATTTTGAGGGCGAGAAGCAATACTCGGCTCGAGAAGCCATCGAGGTGAGCGATGCGGATGTGGAAGGCGTTAGCCTTGTCATTGGACCCGGGATCGACCTGAAGGGCCGCATCCGCGTGGAGGGCAATGCGGCGCTGGATCCAAGTGTCCTCAACATCTGGTTGCAGCCCCGCGAGCAAATGACGATGTACTTCGGGGGTGGTGGGTCGATCAAGCCTGACGGCAGCTTCACGATCTCGAACGTCGCAGATGGCGATTACCAGTTCGAGATGTGGGACCTGCCGGAAGACTTCTACGTGAAGGCCG
>DATJKY010000667.1:0-1500 GCA_035490955.1 Terriglobia bacterium
CCCGCTGTGAGTCCAAATGTAGAAACTCCAGGGTCCCGCAACGCGGGACCACCCTCTCCCGCGGCGAGAGGGGCTGGGGGTAAGGGGTTTAGCGAGACGCTCTCTTAGCGTCTGCCCTTCCGGCAGCTCCATGGCAATGAAGGGTCGCCCTTCGAATTTGTCGATGTCGTAAATCGTACAGATATTGGGATGATTGAGCGCACTCGCGGCACGCGCCTCGCGCTGCAAGCGCTCCTGGGCCTGACGATCCTGCGCCAGCGCCTCGGGCAGAAACTTCAGGGCAACGAATCGCTCTTCCGGGTACAAAGGCGCGGCGCGACCTAACGCGCAACCAAACGCCGATTCTTTGGCCCAGGCCGACCTGGGGAGAAGCTCCTCGCTTCGCTCGGAATGACCTGTCATCCTGAGCGTAGCGAAGGATCTGCTTTTCCTTGCCCCCCGCGAAGGTGTTACGGTGCTACGGAACCGTAGAGATCGCTGTGGATGCCTTAGGGAGGAGAGCGTGGGCAGGCGATGCATTGGTAAGATGGCCCGAGGCGTGTATGTCGATGTCGACTTTGTCGCTGACTTTCAGGATGAACGTGCTCGGATTCTTGAGGCCCCACTCGACATAGGGTACGACGAAGTTCGTGGTCGCGGTCAATCGGTCTCCGGCCAACTGCACGTGGGCCGTCAATCTAATTTCGTGGTCCTTTCCATCAAGCCTGATCACACCCTGGATTTCAACCTGCGATTCCCCCTGAGGCGACACCTGGCCTTGAATTCGAACCGGGGTGAGCGTCATCTCCGGGTATTGCTGGCTCCGCAGGATCTCCTTGTGCATCTTGCGGTCGCGGGCTTGGTTGCCGCTCTCACCGCTGGTTGCGTCCACCACCACTAGGCCGCTGGCGGCGCCGGTTGCGGGGTCGAACCGGATGGTACCGTTTTTCAGCTTGAAAGCTCCGCGCACGGTATGGAGGACGTCGCTCAAGGTGAAGCCGATGTGGGTCTCGGCCGGATCAAGCTCAACGGTCACCTCCTGCGCCAACAGCGGCACAGCCAGAGCGAGGGCAAGACCAATCGGAGCCAGCCGAAGGCGCCGAAATAAATGCAATCCGTCCAGGGTCATAAGCAAGTCCTGGCACCGGGCCCAAAGAGCGTTTGTGAAACTGCTGGTTCTGTATCAGGGCACGCCTTCAGGCCGCCTTCAGGCGTGCCCTGGAGTTTCTACATTTGACGGTCCTGGTAGATGACCTCTCAGGCCCGGAGGGCCGATAGAGAATAGCCCACGGCGTGAGCCGTGTGGGGACGAAGAGTTGGGTTAAGATGTGCCAGCCCCGGAGGGGCGACAGACGATGGCTCACACCTTTGCCAACCTGCTCACCCACGTCATCTTTTCCACCAAGGACCGCCAGCCACTCCTCACACCCCACCTCCGCACGGACTTGCTCGCTTATCTGGGAGGGATCGTCCGCAATATCCACGGTAAGCTGATGGACTCGAACGCCAGGCCCGACCATG
>DATJKY010000668.1:0-6513 GCA_035490955.1 Terriglobia bacterium
GCGTACTCGCCTCTGGAAACGCGCCGGTCTTAGACTGCCTCTTCCCCAATGAGCCTCTTCGATCGTGCCAGGCGCACCAGTTCGTACAGATGCCGGGCCTGCGCCACTGCGACACGGCGGCCCAGCGTTGTGAGACGATAATAGCGCCGCCGGCTCTCACCAAGTTCAGAATCGACCTGCTCACCGCCCTCCTCAATCAAGCCGTCGGCCAACAGGCGGCTGATGGCGCCGTAAAGCGTCCCCGGGCCAAGGCGCATCCCACCGAGGGTACGCGTTGTGACCTCGCGCATGATGGCGTAACCATGCCGTTCACCATCTGCCAGCACCACTAAGATCTGAAAGGCTGCCGGCGTGAGGGGCAGGAACGGCTCCACAGAAGGTTTGGTCTTCTTCACCGGATTCTCCGGTCGCCCGACGGACACTCGAGACACGATATATCCGATGCAGATATATCAGAGAACGGTTGCCCGGTCAAGGACTCCAAGTAGTGCAGTAGTGCACCAGCTCCCCTACAGCGATTTGCCCAGTGCTCTGCTACTCTCGGATAGGGGATGGTGCGTCTAATTGCCGGTAGCCTCCTTCGTAGGGCCTGGTGGGTCAGGTGGGTGAGGAGCTGAAATGTACCGTTGGAATTCTCGGCCTCATTTTGGCGGCCGTGCTAGCCGACCGATCTCCTGCTCGGTCGGTGGAGTCTGATCAGGCCAGCGATCTCACCAGTCTGCGGGAGGCGTTCGTCCACCCGCCTGAAAACAGCAAGATCATGACGCGCTGGTGGTGGTTTGGGCCTGCGGTCAGCCCGGACGAATTGGAGCGCGAGATGCGGCTGATGAAGGCGGGCGGAATCGGCGGCTTCGAAGTGCAACCCGTTTATCCCCTAGCTCTGGACGAGCCCAGCCGTGGCTTCAAAAACGATCTCTTCCTCTCTGATACGTTTATTCAAGCCCTGCGTTTCGCCTCCTCCAAGGCTCAGGAACTCGGCCTGCGTATGGACCTGACACTCGGCAGCGGCTGGCCCTATGGTGGGCCAGGCGTTCCCGTCACTCAGGCTGCCGGACAACTTCGCGTCGAAATTTCGAGCGTAAAACCCGCCACTTACCGAATCCCATTGCCGTCCCTCGGAGCCGGCGAACAGCTGCTCGCTATTTTTCAGGCGCAAGGCGAGCTTAATCACTTCGCCGCCGAAAGCGCCAGGGAGGTTTCCGGCATCGAGGACGGGGCAGTACGAGTGCTGGCCGGTCTCCAAGGACCACACGTGCTGCTCTTTTTTATCGCCAGCCGAACAGGCCAAACGGTCAAGCGGCCCGCCGTGGGAGCGGAAGGATTTGTGCTCGACCACTACGACCGTGCCGCGCTCGACGCCTATCTCAGCTCCGTCGGCGACCGGCTGATGGAGGCGTTTCCCAGCAACCCTCCGCGCGCGATCTTCTGCGACAGCCTGGAAGTGTACGGCTCCGACTGGACGGGAGACTTTCTGCAGGAATTCCGTAAACGCCGAGGTTATGATTTGAAGCCGTATTTGCCGGCGCTGGTAGGCAATGTCGGAGCGCAGACGGGTGCCATCCGCCATGATTGGGGCGAGACCCTCACCGCGCTCTTCAACGAGCGGTTCGTATCGCGCCTCGAGGAGTGGGCGCACCTCCACCACACGCTGCTGCGCGCTCAACTCTACGGCACGCCGCCTGCCGTGCTCTCCAGCTACGCGCTGATCGACCTGCCAGAAGGCGAAGGAGCCCGCTGGAAGGGCTTCGCGCCTACGCGTTGGGCCTCGTCGGCAAGCCATGTCTATGGGCGCGTCGTGACCTCTTCGGAGACCTGGACGTGGTTGCACTCACCTGCTTTTCGCGCCACGCCACTGGACCTTAAGGCGGAGGCGGACGTTCACTTTCTGGAAGGTACCAACCAACTGGTCGGGCACGGCTGGCCTTATTCCCCGCCAGAGGCCGGTGAGCCCGGCTGGCGGTTTTACGCTGCGGCGGCGCTCAATCAGCACAACCCCTGGTGGCTCGTGATGCCGGACTTGGCGCTCTACTTTCAACGGGTGAGTTTCATACTGCGCCAAGGAAAGCCCGTGAATGATGTTGCGCTCTACGTGCCCACCGATGATGCCTGGGCGCACTTCGCGCGCGGTCAGACTTCGGTGAGCGAGGTCATGGAGGCCCGGTTCGGGCCCTATCTGATTGCGCGATTGCTTGAGGCTGGCTACGGGTTTGACTTTGTCGACGACACTGCAATCAACCGGTTCGCCCAAGTCGAAAACGCAACCTTGGTCTTGAACGGCAACCGCTACGGGATTGTCGTCCTTCCCGGGGTGGAGCGTATGCCTTCTGAGACGCTACGAAAGCTCGATCGTTTTGCGCGTCAGGGTGGTGTTCTCGTGGCCACGCATAGGGCTCCTTCGCTGGCGCCGGGATTGATGGGTGCCGAGACCGAAACCCACCAGATTGGCGAGCTTTCGCAAAGGCTGTTCGAGGGAGCAGGTGCGCCCGCTCGTCTGGTGAATGACGTCGCTCGTGAGTTGGCTCAAGCACTCCACGAGCGGCATCGTCCGGATGTCAGCTTCTCGCCGGCCTCGCCCGACATTGGCTTTGTGCATCGCAGCGCGGCCTGGGCGGACATTTACTTCCTGGCTAACACGGGGAACCAGATACAGCGCACGCAGGCGACCTTTCGCGTCGAGGGTGCCGAGCCCGAGTGGTGGGATCCGTTTACCGGCGAGGCCTATGCGGCCAATGTGCTCGCTCGCAGCGAGGCAGGAACCACCAAGCTGTCGCTTGATCTCGAGCCGTATGGCTCTCGCATCCTCGTTTTCTCCAGGCGACCGCTCGTTTTGCCCAAGCCTCGCCCGAGCCCCGTCGAGATCACAGAGAATCTGCCGCCGCCGATGGACCTCAGCGCGGGATGGAAGGTGACTTTTCTGCAAGCGGCAAATGAAGTTGACACACGTGAGTCAGAGGTCCCTAGCCCTGCAACGCAGACGGGGAAATCCGTCTTCATGAACCATCTGCGCTCTTGGACGGTTGATGAAAGCACGCGCTACTTCTCTGGCGAGGCCGTATATGAAAAGACCTTCACCTTGCCGGCGAGCCAGGCTAGGTCTGAGGCCGATCTTTGGCTCGACTTTGGCGAGGGAACAGGCATTCGGTCGCTGGCGGGGCACAGGGAAGGGATGCAGGCTTGGTTTGAGGCTCCCGTACGCGAAGCCGCCGTGGTGTACGTGAACGGGCAGCGCGCCGGATCGGTGTGGCACCCTCCCTACGCGGCGAGGCTGACAGGGTTGCTTCGGGCGGGTGAGAACGAACTCCGCATCGTCGTGGCCAATACAGCCATCAACGAGATGGCAGGCACTGCCTTGCCAGACTACCGGCTTCTCAACAGCCGATACGGCGAGCGCTTCACACCCCAAGATATGAACGGCTTGCAACCGCAGCCATCGGGTTTGCTCGGAGACCTACGTTTGGTGGCCCGCCCAGCTCAACCAACTCGTTAAGGGGCGTTCTGAGCTCCTTGCTGGCGTAACTTGAGTTTCTGGGTCTCAACCTCGAATAGCATTAACTTGGGTCTGTCTTGTCCCGCACGGCGCTAATCGACGAATTGGGCTCCTCGGGGTTCTCAGGGTTCTCATTTGACTGTTGACAGGCTTAAAGTAACAGTCATATAGTAACCCAAGTGTAGATTTCTGATGAGTACTACTAAAATCAGACTTTGCCACTTTATAGTTCTAGAGCGGCTTCCAGCCTCTCCCAGTGGGTATCTTACCGAAGCGGCGGGTAGACGCGAGAGCGCAAGAGACTGCCGGTAATGGTAGGGCGACAGCTACGAATACATGCAGCTCGGGTCGAGGAAGATTCCAGGAGACAAGAGATCCTGTCGGCGCAGATTCGACTCCTGTACGCGAATGCAAACACTGGAGTCGGCGTCACCATACTGGCAGCTACAACCCTGGCTATCCTTCAATGGGGTATCGTTTCGAACTTTCAAGTCCTGGGGTGGTGGCTTTACATGATCTTGATATCCGTGTCGAGGGGCACTCTTGCGCGACGCTATAGACTCGCCTCACCAGGGTACACGGAGATTAGCGGGTGGCGCGCCGCGTTTACGATTGGTGCCGGTTTGGCAGGGACCGGCTGGGGCGGAGCCGGAATCCTCCTATATCCGGAGGCCCATCTGCCGAATCAGGTTTTCCTCTTTTTCGTCTTGGGTGGAATGATGCTTGGCGCTGCATCCCTGCTGGCGCCCAGACCAGAGGCATTCCTGGCGTTCCTGATACCGACGGGACTCGTCCCCACAGCCCGTCTCCTTGTCCAGGGCGATCAGATGCACTATGCGATGGGGCTATTGGCCGCGGTCTTTACTCTGGCCACCCTGATCACGACCGGGCGGATCTATCGCACGGTCGACTCCTCACTCACACTACAGTTTGAGAACCGAGATCTGGTGGAGGATTTGCAGGCCGCAAAGAGCCAAACTGAGGCAGTGAATCAGGCGCTGGAACTAAGAGTCCAAGAGCGCACGGTCGAACTGCGCGAGAGCGAGGAGCGTTTTCGCAGCCTGTCCAACGCGTCGCTCGAAGGGATCATGATCCATGACCAAGGGGTGATCCTGGACGCCAATCTGGCGTTTGCGCGACTCTTCGGGTACAAGCAGCCAGAGGAGCTTATCGGCAAGAATGGCTTGGAATGCCTCCTCTCTCCCGAATCGCTGGCGAGCATCCATGAGCGGTTGCAGCAGCGGAAGGAAAAAGGACCGCTCGAAGTGACGGGTATCCGGAAGGACGGCACTGTGTTTGTGGCGGAGACAGATTCAAGGCTCGTGAAGTACCTTGGCCATGACGCGTCAATTGTTTCGTGGCGTGATATCACTGAGCGCAAGCTGGCGCAAGAGGAGCGACAGCGTTCGATGGAACAGTTGCGCGCGCTCGCTGCACGTTTGCAGAGTGTCCGGGAAGAGGAAAGGAAGCGAGTGGCGCGCGAGATCCACGATCAACTGGGCCAGGTCCTGACAGCCATTAAGATCGACTTGAGCGGCGTGGTCCGCGAGTTGCCAGCGAACCAGGGGGATAGGACCTCATCCATCCTGAAACTGGTGGATGAGACGATTCAGTCTGTGCGCCGAATCTCGACGGAACTGAGGCCGGGAATCCTAGACGACCTGGGCCTTGTCGATGCCGTAGAATGGGCGGGAGAGGACTTCGAGGCCCGCACCGGGACGAAATGCCGCTTAAACCTACCCGAGGATGACATCTCCATCGATCCGGAGCAGGCCACGGCAGTATTCCGCATTTTTCAGGAGACGCTGACCAATGTGGCGCGGCACGCGGATGCAAGTGAAATAGAGGTACGACTGGCAAAGGATGACCGCGACCTGACGCTAGAAGTTCACGACAATGGCGGGGGCATTCCGGAGGACAAACTCTCGAACGGCGAGTCGCTCGGAATACTGGGGATGCGAGAGCGGGCCCTCCTACTCGGAGGGGAGCTCACTATCAGTGGCGCTCCCGGAGAAGGTACGACGGTGAGACTCCGAATCCCTGAGGCCCACCGGACCTAACGGGAAAAACCATGATCAGCCTTCTGATCGCCGATAATCATACCATTTTACGCAGAGGACATATCGGCGCATTTGGTGCAAGGGCGATCAGTCCTACTCTGGAAGGCCGATGCGTCGCGCTAAGTCCGCGAAACGCCCGTCTGATCTCAGCCGGTCAAAGCGGGGATCAAGCTTCAAGTAGATAAGCCAGTTGGAACGCTCCTGATATGCCTTCTCAAGCCACCGTAGCGCTTCCTCGTTGCGGCCAAGACCTACATAAATAGCCGCAACGTAGTAAGGCAACGGAGTGGACTCACCTGACGACAGCCCGAGTTCATCGAGCATTCTTTGAGCTTCATCTCGTTTGCCTGACGTTGCGTAAGTGTGCCCCAGAGCTGCAACGGTCATCAAGTTATGCGGCGAGAGGGCCTTTGCCTTCTGAAGCTCAGCAATAGCTTGCTCCAACTCTCCCTGGACATCGTAGGTCAGGCCCAGCATCTGGTGAGCGACGCAGAAATTCGGGTGCAATTCCAGCGTTCTCAGGCACTGCTCCACTGACTTGTTGTATTGCCTGGTCAGATAAAAGAACCAAGCTTGAGAGACGTTAACCGTAGGCGAGACCGGATCGAGATCGAGGGCCCGCCTCATCGCTGCCATAGCTTCGCCTTGCCGTCCCATTACCAGTAGGTCGAAGCCGTACCACTGATAGGCGGGTGGATAATTAGGGTTCAGCTCGATGGCCCGCTTAAATTCTTTTTCCGCACCCAACCAGTCCCAGTCGTAGTCTGTTTTGATGTTCAAGAGGGAGGCGTGAGCTTCGGCCACCGTTTCATCGATCTGAAGTGCCTTCATAGCCGCTGCTTTGGCCTTCGGGTAGCTTTGATTGGGAGACAGGAAGCCGTAGAAGCCCTGTAACGCGTAGCAGTCGGCTAAGCCCGCGTAGGCCTGAGCGTACCCTGGGTCCTTGGCTATAGCCTGCTCAAGGTA
>DATJKY010000669.1:0-12419 GCA_035490955.1 Terriglobia bacterium
GACTTCAGTCGTGCCGCAAGCGGCCCTCGCCCCCGTCGGCTTTAGCCGCTGTCGGCCAGGAATCAGGGCCTCAAGGCCTTGGGTCGTAAGACCGCTGCGTTCGGCACGCCTCAAGGCTTGCCCTGATACAAACCAGTAGGTTTTCACATAGACTCTGCGGCGCATCCACGGGAAGGAGATTCAGAATTGCTTTTCAAACTGGCTGAACTGCGCTTCCAGCTTCCACTGTACACGCGCTTTTTCACTGCCCTCGAGGAATCGACGGCAAGCGCCGGAGGCTGGGCGCGGGTGCGGTTCTATGCCCGCGCAGTCCGCCACGGGGGTGGATTTCTCCGGCGACGACCAGAAGCTCGAGCCGGGCAGGAAACTGTACTCCAGGCTGTCGCGGGCCATCTTCTTGAGTTGGGTGTAGGCGAGAGAATAAGTCTCGACCGCCCGCTTGTATTCCCAGGTTAGATCTGACCGCGCTACGCCTTCGTCGTCCGTGGAGATTGCCAGCGGGACACCATAGCGTAGGTACATGGGCAGCGGATGGTCCATGCCGCGCACGCCGAGGATCATGTCGTTGCTCGTCAGGCAGATTTCCACCAGCACCTTGTGCCCTGCCATTTCGCGCAGCAGGCCCAGCGGGTCATCCTCGTGCATCACGTCCACGCCATGACCGATGCGCTCGGCGTGACCCTTCTCCATGGACTGGCGGATGTGGAAACGCAGGCCCTCGGGCGGTACCAAGCCGGGAGCAAGTTCCCCGGCGTGCAGCGTGATGTGGACGCGGGGATAGACGCTGTGCAAATGGTCCAGCATGCGCATGTGCAGATCGAAGTCCCGCATGGGAATGTAGGCGTCTTCCGGCATGACGAGGTTCAACGCCACTAAGCGTCGATCGGCGCCGGCCAACTCAAACGCCAGAAGCATCTGGGCAAAGACTTGTTCAGGGGGAAGGCCACGAAGCACGTCGTAAATGTAGCGGACCGTGACGCCGCAACCCGGGTTGGAGGTCGGTGTTGCGGGATGCGTCGCGCCCGGCGCGGCAACGGAGCCACAGCCGAGTAATTCGCGCATCCTGGATTCCTCTTCGTCCAGCTCTCGCCTACCGGCGGCCACCGCTTCGGCCAATCCCTGAGCCAGAAGCTTTTGACGCAGGCGCGCCAAGTCCTCGTCCCAGCCCACATCTTTGGCCACGCGTATCACCTGGCCGCGCGCGGGTCCGGTCATCAACTCAAGGTAAACCTCGTTCTCGGCCCCGGCGCGGGCAACCACCTCGGCCAGCATTTCTCCATGTCGCTTCTCCGTGGCCGCACCGAACTTTGAAAAGGCGTTGAAGAAGTGGTCGTGGGCCGGCTGCTGCGAAGCCTGGAAATCACGCATTGAATAGGCATCGATCATTTGCCGGTAGAGGGCGGGGTCCGTGAGCGCCGTGGCTGCCGGAACCTGGTTTTTGTCCGCATTGCAGGGTGGCGGCAGAAGCCTTGCGCTGGCACGGTCTACGCACAGTCCATCTCGAGCCGCAAAGTCTATATAGCTTTCTGCATACACCGCCCCAAAGAGATGATTGTGCAGGTCACCGCCCTTCGGCATGTCGCGCAAGAACGCCAACAAGAGTGAGGGCTGAGTCCGGACAGACTCGAAATAGCGTGCTGTGCGGTCTTCAGAAGTCTCAGCTCCGCAGGCAGCGACGGCTAGAAAAAAGAGTGACCACGAATTGGGTGCGATGCGTCTCCATTGCCTCATCCCGCCAGTCCTCCTGTTTCCAAAATCGCCGGCGAAGAGACTGTGTGAAAACTGCTTGTTCTGTATCAGGGCACGCCTTGAGGCGTGCCGAACGCAGCGGTCTACGACCCAAGGCTTTAGGCCCTGATTGTTGGGCCGACAGCGGCTAAAGCCGACGGGAGGGAGGGTCACTCGCGGCACGACTGAAGTCGTGCCCTGATACAGTACAGCCGCCAGTTTTCACACAGAATCTTAAGCCCCGCCCTTCCGGAGCGCGCCACAACACTCTTTCCGCAGAATGAATAGTAGTATATAGGTCTATTCTGTGCCGATGTTTTGGCGCCACGGAAGGTGACGGCCGACGGGCCATGCGCATCCAAATCCGCTGGCGGCTGGTGAAGCGCCGCCAGACCGGCCACTGGGAGCGCCATCCGGGATTCGGCGCCGAGAATCACCTCGAGGTCGCGGGCAAATCTGTCCGCCGCTCTCACCTTGACGGAATTTGCGCGGCCGGGCAGGGGGTCAGTTTGATGTAGGGGCGGCTTCACGCTGCCACGTGGCGAGGTAAACTCGCCGCTACCTGGGCACACTGACTCACCGCGCGGCCATGAGCGCTTTGGTTGAAGAACTGTGATAGTATTGAGTGGCCAGCCCGTGCGAGACCGCGAAGCGGCTGCAGGGCTCCTGTAACGGGTTGCGCTCTTAGAAATCCGGTCGGGAAGGACCGCGGGTTATGTCGGGTCGTTGGACGCGCGACGAGTCCAGGCTTGGGGTAGCGCTTGTTATGCTTCTCGGCCTGTCGACTGCTTTCGCGGTTGGCCCTGACGACGGCTCCAAGGATACCCAGACTCCCGCTGACAAGGACAAGACTCAGATTGGCGTTCGTCAGCCGCAGATTCACGTCACGCCCTTGCAGGTGTCCGTCGACATGGTGATTGTCAATGTGACGGTCACCGACCCCTATGATCGAATTGTGACCGGTCTCGAACGAGATAACTTTGAGGTGTTTGACGACAAGGTGGCTCAAAAAATTGTTTCCTTCTCCACCGAAGACGCACCCATCTCTGTCGGACTGATTTTCGACTCCAGTGGCTCGATGAGCGATAAGATCGAGAAGTCCAAGCAGGCAGCCTTGCAGTTCTTCAAGACATCTAACCCTCAGGATGAGTTCATGCTCATCCATTTCAATGAGCGGCCAAACCTGATTTCCGGATTCACCTCGAAATTCGAGAACCTTCAGGACCGCATGCTATTCGTAAAGGCGGGGGGCAAGACTGCGTTGCTGGACGCCATCTATCTGGGACTAAGCGAGATGAAAAAGGCTACCACGAACCGCAGGGCTTTGCTGGTGATTTCCGACGGCGGCGACAACCACAGCCGTTACACCGAAACCGACATCAAGCGGGCAGTGAAGGAATCGGACGTGCAGATCTACTGTGTGGGTGTGTTTGAGCCCCTGGCTTCACGTGCTCGGACTCCTGAGGAAGCAGGCGGACCCAATCTGCTCTCCGAACTGGCGGACGTCTCCGGGGGCCGGCTCTTTAGCGTCGAAGACGCCGGCGAGCTTCCGGACATCGCCGAGAAAATCTCCATTGAACTTCGCAACCAGTACGTGATTGGCTACAAGCCCTCCAACCTGGTTCGCGACGGGCGTTGGCGGCGGATCAAGGTGAAGCTCAATCCGCCGCGAGGTTTGCCGCCTCTACAAGTCTACGCCCGAACGGGATACTATGCTCCAAGCCAGTAAAGCACCATTCTGCCGGACGATCGCCTGCGTCCTGTTGTTCGCGTGCGGAAACGCCCTGTCACAGACCTCGACTTCGCAGTCCGCCACCTCTCCGCCTCCGCCCGCGGAAAAGAAAGGCGGAGAGTACAAGCTGAGCGTCGACGTGGGCTTGGTAGTCCTGCACGCCACCGTACTCGATAAGAAGGGCCATATCGTCGATGGCCTGAAAGTCGACGACTTCAAAGTGTATGAGGACGGAGCAGCTCAGAAGCTCTCGGTGTTTTCCCACGCCGACATTCCTGTAAGCATGGGCATTGTCATTGACGACAGCGGCAGCATGCGCGAGAAGCGCGCGTCGGTCAATGCTGCGGCCTTGGCCTTCGTCAAGACCTCCAATCCCCAGGACCAAGTCTTCGTCGTGAACTTTAACGACGTCTACTACCTGGACACGCCCGGCGACTTTGCCTCGAGCATCGAGGATCTGAAAGCCGCCCTAGGCAAGATCGACTCGCGCGGCGGTACGGCCCTGTACGATGCCGTCTTCGCGTCCATCGACCACCTGAAACTGGGTAACCGCGACAAGAAGACCATCCTGGTGATCACGGATGGCGAGGACAACGCCAGCCGCTATTCGTTCGAGGAGCTGGTCCGCACGGCGCAGAAGTCGAACGCGGTGATCTACACGATCGGTTTGCTGGGAGAAGAGGAACCCGGAGGGTTGTTCAAGATGGGCCGCGGCAGCCATCGCGGGGCCAAGATTCTGGAGAAGCTGGCCGATTCCACCGGAGGCAAAGCGTACTTCCCCAAATCCCTGGGAGAGGTGGAAGAAACCTGCGTGCAGATCGCGCGCGACATCCGCAACCAGTATACGCTCGCCTACTACCCAACTAATACGCGGAAAGACGGATCGTTCCGCACCGTGCGGGTAGACGTCACCGCGCCGGACAACCATACCAAGCTTAGCGTCCGCACCCGCCCTGGTTACTATGCTCCTAAGGCCGGACCCCTGGCCAACGTCACGGCCTCTGCCCTTCAGTCAGACAGCAGACAATAGGGGCGCCCTTTGTGGGTGCCCAAGCCTACGATCGCAACGGCACCGGCTACCTTGGGCGCCCATAAGGGGTGCCCTATAGCCTACTGCCTGGTGATTTCCTTGAGGAAGCTCGTCCCGGTGCCAAGCTGCAAGCCGAAATTCTCAGCTATAGTTTGACCGATGTCCGCGAGGGTAGCGCGAGTGCCGAGGTTCACACCGGGCGCGGCGCGGGGTCCCGTCGTGAGTATCGGCACATATTCCCGTGAGTGGTCGGTGGAAGGTCCGAGGGGATCACAGCCGTGATCGGCGCTGAAGATCAACAGGTCGCCCGGCTTGAGCCGGCGCAAAAGGGCGGGAAGAACCGCGTCCACTTCCTCGATGGCTTGCCCATAGCCCTCGACGTCCAGCCGGTGGCCGTACAACATGTCGAAGTCGACCAAGTTGGTAAAGATCAGGCCGCGCGACGATCCCTCGATGGCAGCGATTGCGCTCTCCAGCGCCATGCGGTTGTTCTTTCCCGGCAGCGACTGCGTGATACCGCGGTTCAAGAAGATATCAGGTATCTTTCCCACTCCCACTACGTCGAGACCGGCTCCGTTGAGAAGATCCAGCAACATGGGGTGTGGCGGCTCCACGGCGTAGTCGTGACGTCGCTCAGTGCGCCGAAACGCCCCAGGAGGGCCCACAAAGGGCCGGGCGATCACGCGCCCCACGCGATGCGCACCCTGAAGAAGGCGGCGGGCAACTTTGCAGTAACCATAAAGCTCCTCAATGGGGATCACTTCTTCGTGGGCGGCGATCTGGAAGACGCTATCGCCCGACGTGTAGACGATCGGCCAACCCGTCTTGATGTGCTCCTCGCCCAACTGCTTGATGATTTCGGTGCCGGAGGCGGGGTAGTTGCCGAGCGTCTTGCGACCGATCGCCCGTTCAAACTGTTCCATGAGCTCGGGCGGGAACCCGTGCGGATAGGTCGGAAACGGACGGTCCAGAATGATGCCCGCCATTTCCCAGTGCCCGGCGGTTGTGTCTTTGCCCGGCGAAAGCAGAGTTGCTTTGCCGAAGGATCCTGTCGGAGCCCCAACGGGAAGCACGCCGGCCAGCGGACGAATATTGCCTAGACCCAAAAGCGCAAAGTTGGGTACGCTTAGGCCGTGCTTCTCGCAGATATGTCCCAAGGTGTCGCGGCCGTCATCGCCATACTCAGCGGCGTCCGGCTGGGCGCCGATCCCCAAGCTGTCCAAGACAATCAAAATCACGCGCTCGAACATAGGTAGGTGTTAGGTGCAGGTGTCAGGCCAAACGGGAAAAGGGCAACAACGGGGCATTAAGAGACGCTGAAGCCAGACTCGAGACTATTTTCCCTTCCCCATTTTCCCATTTCCCCATTAATGGTAGTGCGTCCCCAGATAAAGGAGGTTTAGCGCGGCGATGAACAGAGGGCCAAAGATGTATCCGAAGACCGTCCAACCTAGCAGGAGCCCGAGCATAGCAAAGGACCGATTGTGGCTGAACTGTGCAAAGCGATGCGCTATTCCTTTCGGTAGAATGATGCCGACGGCTGTGTTGCCGTCGAGAGGTGGTATGGGGAGCAAATTAAATGCACCCAGCAGCAGGTTCAAAGAAAACAGGATACTGAGAAAAACTGCCAAAGCCTCCGCGGAACCTGGCGAGGTAGCCACGACAACATGTGTGAACAACTGTCGCCCGAATATGCGTCCAGGGGCTCTCAGTGCTCCCAACGCCATGCCGACGTGAATGCCCACGGCGGCGGCAATCACCAAGGCGACATTGGCCATAGGACCCGCCAGCGCCATCCACGCCGCACGGCGCGGATAGCGACGCTGCCAGCTCGGGTCGAAAGGGGCGCTGCCCCACCCGATCATCCACCCACCCAATACATAAGACAGTATGGGGACGATTATAGTGCCGAAGGGTTCGCGCCGCATGTGGGGAATAGGGTTGAGGGTAACCTGACCCCCGTAGTAGGCGGTCGGATCTCCGCCGATCCAGGCGACCAGAGCGTGTGCAGCCTCGTGGCAGGTAAGGGAAAGCAGAAACACCACATACCACAGTGGTCCGACCGCGAGTATCTGAGGGTCGATCATCAGGGTTCGAGATTAGGGATTCGGGATTCGGGGTTCGGGACTCGGGGCAAGAACAGGCTCAAAATACGAAGTGCGGATCCCAAGGCTAAAGTGCCGCCCTACGTTTGACCCCGGAATGCGAACAGGCGTTATGCTGGACCCACACCCGACATGACGTCGTTTCCGAATCCCGAAACCCGAAATCCGAACCCGGTTCTTTACTGCTTCTTCCGCGCTTTCGCAGCCTTGGGTGGGTTGGACTGGGCCGTCTGGGCGGTGCTTGTATTCACCTTGGACAATGCCTCGGCCTCATCAGCAGCAAGCACAAAGAACGGCGTGAGCCTGACACCGTCAAGAATCCTCTTCACGTGCTGGTTCACACCCGCCAGAACGACGCTGACGCCCGCATTCTGCGCCGTTACACGACTGCCGGCCAGGAATCCGAGGCCTGTGGAGTCAATGTACGGCACCTCGGCAAAGTCCAGGACCAGCTTCTTGGCTCCAGCGTCAATCAAATCCTTCACTTTCTGGCGCAAGAAGGGGCCGTCACTGCCGGCTACAAACTTGCCGGTGAGGGCCATGATAGCAACATCTTCTTTGAAGCTAACGGATATTCTCATGACAGTAGTCCACACAGACACAACAAGAGCCGGATTCAGAACTCTGATTCGGAACCCGCACTCTTTCTGAGTCTCGAATCCTGCATCCCAAGTCCTGGATCCCTAACGGTCCGATTCAGCGACCAGTTGCTCATCCTATGAGACCCCAGCGACCCATGTCAAGCGCGACTCCACATTCATTCGATTTTGAGACGCTCATCAACAAACGCCCTGCAGTGGTGCACGAGCGTTGAAGATGTGCTCGCAGCGCTCTTGAGGCTCAGGACGCCGCGGAAACCTGGACTGACGAGGAGTGGTGGGCGTTGTCCTCTCATACCGAGGAAGGCTATCTACAGGCCGAGTGCGGAGAAACTAATCGACGACGCACAGGCCCGCCGTGAAATTCCGGCGATGAAAGAGATTGGCATCAAGAGCACCCGCCCAAACGCTGAGCACTTATCGTCTCACGCACCTTGAATCCTGAGTCCCGAATCCTGTCGCATGGCCATCTCGAGGACCTCAGCGACGTGCAACGCTTCGCGGCCTGCCGCTTGAGCAATCTGCTCACGGCAACTGAATCCGTCGGCAATAACCAACGTCTCCGGAGAAGCGCTACGGACCGCGGGCAGCAGGGCCCGCTGACCAACCCTGATCGAGATATCATAATGTTCGGCTTCAAATCCAAAACCACCCGCCATGCCGCAGCACCCAGAGTCCAGAGTTTCGAAGTCGAGGCCAAGCCGCCTCAGAAGCTCGTGTTCGGCATCGAAGCTCATCACAGCCCTATGGTGACAGTGCGCATGTACCAAGGCCTTACGTCGAAACTGGGGAAGAGAGAAATCCTTCGCCTGACCCTGCAAGAACTCGCTCAAGAGGAAGGTCTGCCGGCTTAGCCGAACGGCCGCTTCGTCATGGGGAAACAGGTTCATCAGTTCGTCACGAAACACCGCCACACAGCTGGGTTCCAGACCAACCACAGGCACTCCCGCCGCAATTTCTGGCCGCAGCGTCTTGAGAATCTGCTGGAGCTGCCGCTGGGCAAGACCGAGCATCCCGAAATCGTAGAGCGGACGGCCACAGCACAACGATTTTGCTGGTAACTCGACCTGGAAGCCCGCTGCCTCCAGAACAGCAACCGCCGCTTCCGCCGTCGCCGGACGGAAGTAGTTGTTGAAAGTGTCAGGCCAGAGGATGACCCGCCGCCCGTTGGTGCTGCTCTGGGGGCGATCTCGGAACCATTGCCGGAACGTGCGCTCCGCCAAGCATGGTATGTGGCGCTCGAGCGCCATGCCCGCTGCGAGCTTGACGGCACCACTAAGAAAAGGTCTCTGCGTGAAAAAGTTTGCTACCCGCGGGCATAGACCGCCCAGGCGTACCCACCAATAAATGAGACCGATAGCGTAGGCGCTACGCGGTCGCACTCTCCCCTGGTAATAATGCGACAGAAATTCGGCCTTGTAAGTCGCCATGTCGACCCCGGTGGGACAATCACTCTTGCACCCCTTGCAAGCCAGGCACAAGTCCAGAGCCTCCTTGAGGGTCTTGTTCTTCCAGCCCTCGCTCAAGACTTCGCCCTGAAGCAGTTCGAACAACAGTCGGGCGCGACCGCGTGTGGAGTGTTGTTCCTGCCGCGTTACCATGTAGCTCGGACACATGGTGCCGCCACTGGTTCTGCGGCACTTTCCGACCCCGACACAGCGCAAGCTCGCGCGCGCCAGGCTCCCGTTATCGCCTGGAAACTTGAAAAGGGTGGGGGGTTCCCACGGCCTGTATGCGGACCCCAGGCGCAAGTGTTCGTCAACACGGTAAGGATCCACAACTTTGCCCGGATTCATTTTCCCTGCCGGATCCCAAATCGACTTGAATTCGCGGAAGGCCTGGACCAACTCCTCGCCGAACATCCTGGGCAGCAGTTCGGAACGCGCCTGCCCGTCGCCATGCTCTCCCGACAGCGAGCCGCCATAGCGAACAACAAGGTCCGCCGCGTCATTGACAAAGGAGCGGAAGCGCCGAATGCCCTCTACGCTCTTGAGGTCGAAATCGAGGCGAATGTGAATACATCCTTCGCCGAAGTGACCGTAGAGAGCACCCCCGTAACCATATCTCTTGACCAGTTGCCGAAAGTCTCGCAAATAGCCACCGAGTTTGGCGGGAGCCACCGCCGTATCTTCCCAGCCCGCCCAAGCTTCCCGGTCGCCCAGAGCGCGCGCTGTGGCCGCGAGTCCCAACTCACGGATTTCCCAGATCTTCCTGGCATCCTTGGGATCGTCACACAGCCTCATGGCCGGCCGGTTGGAGCTGGCTTGAAGCTGCTCCACCAGGGCACGAGCACGACCGTTGGCCTCCTCCTGGTTCTGGCCGCCGAATTCGACTAGGAGCCAGCCACCGCCTTCGGGAAGCAATCCCAAATCGCCCCCCCGCATGCCCGCGGCCTTTATGGAGGTGACCACTCCGTCGTCTACACCTTCGAGGCCGATCGGCTTATGGGCGAGAATCTCCGGAACGTGGTCGGCGGCCTCATAGATGTTAGGGTAGGCCAGCACCAGAAGCGAACGCGCCGGAGGGCTGTCCACCAGGCGCACCGTAGCCTCAAGAACCGTGACGCAGGTTCCCTCTGTACCCACCAGGGCGCGAGCGACATGACAACTATTTTCGGGAAGTAGTTGGTCCAGATTGTAGCCGGACACACGCCGAGGGATGGCCGGGTAACGCGACCGGATCAGTGCCGCATATCGGTCGCGGAGTGCTCTCAGCTTGCCGTAGATTTCGCCACGCCGGCCGCCAACACGGATCATCCCCTCCAGTTGCTCCTCGCTAGTGGTCCCCACCCGCAGCCACAAACCGTCGTAAGTCAATACCTCCAGTTCCTCGATGTTGTCGACGGTCTTTCCCCCCATCAGCGAGTGAACACCGCAGGAATTGTTGCCGATCATGCCGCCGAGAGTGCAGTGCGTGTGAGTCGACGGATCCGGGGCGAAGGTCAGATGATACCTCTCCGTCCAGTCGCGCAAATGGTCGAGCACTACTCCCGGCTGCACGCGCGCCCGTTTGGTCGCGGGATCAACCGTCACGATCTCGCGCACGTGCCGCGACATGTCGAGGATCACCGCGACGTTGCAGCACTGGCCGGCCAGGCTTGTGCCACATCCGCGCGACAAAATCGGAGCGCCAAACCGGCGGCAAACCTCGACAGCTCCAATCACGTCCTCGGCGTCCCGAGGAAAGACCACACCAATGGGTATCTGGCGATAATTGGAGGCGTCAGTGGAATAGAGGGCACGAGTGCCTTCGTCGAATCGGACTTCCCCGCGGATCCTGGCCCGCAAGTCTGAAGCAAGGCGCGCACTATCAAGCCTCAGAGAGTTCCCCAAGCTGCGCTCCGTCCCAAGCCGTTCGCTGGCCTTACCTCGCACTCGCTTCAATCTCGTCAAAGGTGTAGCATTAATGATATCCTGAGGGCAATATATTAACGAGATGGAGATGCTAAGTGAACTGAGGTCCTTTCAAAACAAGGCTGGGAAGTCGATCGCACCACAATGCTCAATGCCGATTGAGTGGGGAACAACGAGGATGAATGTTTTTGAACTGAACTACGAATGGCGCCCGTTCGAGAGCAATCCGGGGGAAGAGTACACGTATCCGGGCCAAGTGACTGCTTACTTTAGAAATCATTACACCTCTGCCGTCTACCGTTGGGCAATATACCGCGAAAGACCCGATCGAGACTCATTCTTCGTCGGCCAGTGCAAGAACTTATCCGAACGACTGCTCCTCTATCTTCCGTTTTCCAGAGGGCGAGAACCTGAAACGAAAAGAGTGAGAGATGTCCTCAGGAATGAAAGGCGCAAAGGCTCGATTATCAAATTGCAGTGGTTATGGTTCGAAGATTTTAACATCATCAGCAAAGAGTATAAAGGGGAAGGTACCCTGATCTCGCCTCGGGGAATGCATTTCGACCATGTCCGAACGATGATGGAAGGCTTCGCGCTAGCGGTTCAGGACCACGTGCACGGGGAAATCCTGAACTGCGTCTCCGGCCCAATCGAGCGGCGTATCCGGTAAGCCATTCAAGCAACAGACGCCCCAGTGGTCTATTGGCTCCTCTGACCAAATTAATCAATGGCGTAACTTCCTGGAACGACACCGCATCCAACATCTTGCAAGGCAGCAGCAGAGATCTTGCAGCTTGATGTAGAGGCTTCACCAGGAGGAGAAATGTCGAAAGTTGCAGTTGCCGTCGTAAGCGTGCTGGTACTGGCCAGGTTGTGTCCTGCTCTTCCCCGACCAGGAGGAGCAGCGGGGGATGCAGCCAAAGTATTCACGGGCGAGGTTATGGACGATATGTGCGCCAAGTCAGGTTCCCACACAGAGATGCAAAAGATGATGAAGAGTATGGGGAACGACGCCAAGACCTGCACGGTGGAGTGTGTGAAGTTGGGCGGAAAGTACGTTCTCTATGATGGAGCCAGCAAAACGTCTTACCAGCTCGACCCTCAAGATAAGGCCAAGGACTTCGCGGGCCAAAAAGTCAAGGTAACTGGAACGTCCGATGGTGGCGTAATCCACGTAAAGAGCATTGAGCCGGCATCCTAAACTGAGAATCGGGTTAGGCGGTGCACAGAGCGGGGACTATAGACGATATGGGTTCAGCGATCTGAGAGACCTGATCAAGCTCCGCCAGTGCCAGCGGCAAGAAGAGACGGACGATGGCGGGGTCGAACTGAGTTCCGCTGTCCGCCTCCAGGCGACGCACGGCTTCTTCGGGAGGCAGGCCGGCCCGATAACAGCGGTTGGAGATCATGGCGTCAAAGGCGTCCAGAATGCAGACAATGCGGGAACCTAAAGGAATCTCCTCTCCCTTCAATCCAGCAGGGTAGCCCTTGCCGTCCAGCCGCTCGTGGTGATGCAACACGAGCAGGCTGACCCGCTCGAAGCCGGGGAAGAGCCGTAGAACAGCCCAGCCGTATTCTGAATGCTTACACATCAACTCCCTTTCCGGGGGAGTAAGCGTTCCGGGTTTGTGCAAGATGGCGTCGGGAATGCCGATCTTTCCGATGTCGTGTAGCAACGCAGCCACTTCAACGTCATGTCGGTAGCTCTCGTCCACTCCCAGACTGTCCGCCACCCGAACGCCCCATTCCGCCAAGCGAGTACTGTGGACGCCCGTGTTGAGGTCCTTGAGATCGAGAAGCTGATTGAGCCCGAAAATTATGGCCGAACGTGTTGCCTCCAGGCGCTCTTCCAGAATCTTGATCTGTAGCCAG
>DATJKY010000670.1:0-4243 GCA_035490955.1 Terriglobia bacterium
GGAAAATCGCCGATAGGCTTCTCAACCACCTCGAAGGCACGCGTGAGGTCAGTACGGTCGACGATCAACCCGTAGTTCCAGGGCGTTGTGGCGTGCACCTCCCAGTCTGCTGCTGGTGTCCTTGCCGGCCGCGACATGCCTTTTTCGATCTTGCGCCAATCCTCCCCAATTTTTAGAGAAAATACGAGTGGGCCGCGCTCAACAATCACCGAATTACCATACCCGTGGGTCAGCCTCACACGCATCGGCAGCGTGAGAGCTACTCTGTCACCGCCCTGCCACTTGCGTCTGATGCTGTAGAATTGAGCAGCCTCAACGCCCTCCAGACGCTGGCCATTGACGGTCACGGTGGCTTGCTCGGCCCAGCCTGGAATGCGGAGCAACAGCGGAAACTCAGTCGGTGCTGCTGGGTTCACAGTCAAACGAATCTCGCCCCGAAATGGATAGGTCGTCTCTTCGCGGATGTTTACGCCCAGTCCATTCCCCAGCACCGTGCTCACGTCGCTGGGCGAATAGGCCACGGCAGCCAGGCCGTCATCGGGCGTGGCCATCCACAGACTGGCTACGAGCTTGGGCCAGCCTTGATGCATGTTGGCTGTGCAACAACCGAAGTTGGGCTCTAAGCCGAAAATGTTGGATTCCGGTCCATTCGTAGTCCAGTCTCTGTCTTGCAGGCTGCAGAGCACCTGGTTCGGTTGTTGATCATACTGATGTGCCCACATATCAGGTGAGAACGTGGCCGGTAAAGCGTTGAATGCGATTTTTTCCAGACGGTCGGCGAGGGACGGGTCTCCCAGAATGGCAATCATCTGCTCCAAAGAGAATTGAGCTTCTACAACCGAGCAGAGCTCTGTTCCCTGGACAGGGTCCCGACCGGCCAGGTGCTCGTCGCAACTGAAAATGCCGCTCGGCAAGAGGTGATATTTCTCGATTTCAGCGAGTTGATGACGTGCGGCTTCGCGATCTGACGCGTCGCCAGAGACCAGTGACCACACCGCGGACGTCTTGAGCGCCATGGCATTGTTCACGCCATGGGCGCTCAGTGCAATTTCTGAGTTGCTCACACCGGGCCGCAAGCCAAGCTCCTCCTTTGTTGTCTTACTAGTGAAAGTCAGGGGAGCGAACTGACCTTTCCAGTCGTGACCCTGATGCTGTAGCAAGCGCGCCAGTTCCAGCAGGCTGGCGTCGCCCGTTCGATTGTACAGCCACAGAACGCTGACCACCTCGTCGGCCCAACGAAACTTCGCCCACTCCTGCAAGGGCCGCTCGCTGAGGTGATCGGCCTGGTAACGGAAATAGCGCTGCATCAGCGGAATCACGCGTCGGTCAAGGGTAGACTCCTGATACTGGGTGAGCGCCTTTAGCATCACTATGTTGGGCCACCAGTCCTTGTTGCGCTCGGGACCGATCGAGCCATCCGGCCTTTGGTGACTCAGGGTCCATCCCACCCACTTGTTGGCTTTGCCGATAAGTGCGGGGTCGTCCAGCGAATAAGCCAGAGGAACCAACCCATCGAGAAAATAAGGACCGCGCTCCCAGCTCTCCCCTGTCCCTCCCAGCCACCCGCTATTGACACCCAGATCTGGCCAGAATTCGTCCAGATGACCGCTCAATCCGTCCGCCTGAATCTGGAGTTGACGGCGCAACCAACCCGTTGGCTTGATGGCGGTGAGCGGCAGGGGATAGAGCGCATTCGGCTGCAGCGGCGCCCGATTCTTCACCGACGCACGAAGAACAGGTCTCGTATCCCTTGGCCCGGCCCACGCTATACAGGCCATCAATGAGAACAGGGCCTGCAAGATGCCAATCGTGACGAGACGGCTCGTAGTCACAAGCTTACTCAAGTTGATCTCCCTGCGGAACCATATCCGATGGTATCACGTTCATGCAAACCAACTCGACTGGCAACTTGGTCGTGGCGTGACACGCAAAGCACTCGCGCCGACTGCCGTCGGCCCCCATTGCCTTAGCGAACTTGCCCGCAGACCCCCAGACCACTAGGAGCCTGGTCGCGCTTCCAACGCAGCTCCATAGTTCGCTCTCATCAGCTTCCGAGTGCAGACCTCTTGACGAAAGGGTTACAATCTGAAAGCAGTTGCTGTTATTCGCGATATCATGGCCTAGATAGGAGATCAGCGATGTTAGCTCATGAAGGAATCAAATTCGAGTCGTGGATCTTCAGCCTTGCGATGTTGTTGGTTTCACCTTGGGCGGTCGGCGCCGCGAAAGTGCCTCAGGCGAAAGATCCGCAGAAAGCGCCCAGGCTGACCGAGATCCCAATCAAGCAAGTTGTGATCGACGACAAGTTCTGGTCTCCGCGTCAGGAGGTCAATCGCACCAAAACCCTGGATCACGTCTACCAGGAATTAGAAGCTACGGGCTCCATCCGCAACTTCGATGTGGCCGCCAAGAAGGTCGCCGGCAAATTCAGCCAACCGTGGTGGGCTGACTCCGACGTCTACAAGTGGATTGAAGGCGCCTCCTACGTGCTGGCCACGCATCCAGACGCAGCCCTGGAGCAAAGAGTGAACGACTTGATCGCGCGCATCTCCGCGGCGCAGGAGCAGGACGGTTACCTCGACACGCATGTCCAGATTGAGGAGCCTGACCTGCGGTGGAAAGACCTGGCATTCTTCCACGAGTTGTTCTGTGCCGGCTCGCTCTTCGAAGCGGCGGTGGCACACTACCAGGCGACAGGGCAAAGATCGCTCCTCGACGTGGCTAGCAAGCTAGCCGACTATAGCGACTCTACCTTTGGTCCTGGAAAGATGGACGGCATCTCCGGCCATGAAGAAGTGGAACTGGCGCTGGTGAGGCTTTATCGGGCGACCGGCGAGAGGCGCTACCTTCAGCTCGCCCAGTACTTCCTGAACGGACGCGGGCAAAAGCCCTCGGTGTTTGAAGGCGAGTACAACAGGCTGCCTGCCGATCGTATGGTGAATTGGCTCGGCGGTGAACGGATAAGTGTGCGGTTCTTGCACGACCATTTCTTCCGCGCCCACCCGCCCGCCTTCGATACCAGCTACAGCCAGGACAACCTTCCGGTTCGCGAGCAGAGCGTGGCGGTTGGGCACGCGGTCCGCGCCATGTACCTTTATTCCGGAATGGCCGACGTCGCCTATGAAACCGGAGATCGGGGTTTGATGAAAGCCCTCTACCGCCTCTACGACAACGTGACGCTGCGCCGCATGTACGTTACCGGCGGTATCGGCCCCTCCGCCAAAAACGAAGGCTTTACCGATGACTACGATTTACCCAATGATGATGCCTATCAGGAAACCTGCGCCTCGGCAGGCATGGTGTTGTGGAACCACCGCATGTTCAAGTTGACCGCTGACGGGCGGTACATCGATTCCCTGGAACAATCGCTTTACAACGCCGTGCTCGCCGGCGTCTCCCTGGAAGGGAATACATTCTGTTACGCTACACCCTTAGCTTGCAATCGTGATTTCAAACGCCAGCCCTGGTTTGAAGTGCCCTGCTGTCCCACTACTGCGGCCCGCTTCTTCCCTTCGATCGGCCGCTATATTTACGCCCAGTCCGAGGATGGGCTGTGGGTGAACCTCTACATCGGCGGCCAGGCGAGCGTCACGCTCGAAGACGGTTCGAAGCTGACGGTCCGACAGGTGACCAACTATCCGTGGGAAGGCAAAATCAACCTGCAGGTGACGCCGGAGAAGCCTGAGGAATTCACCTTGCGCGTGCGTGTGCCGGGCTGGGCCGCCTGGCCGACGATTACTCTTAACGGCGAGGGTATCAGCCCATCGGTGTCGAAGGGCTACGTCCAAATTCATCGACAATGGTCCGGCGGAGACGTCGTCGGACTTTCCTTTCCGTTAGAGATTGAGAGATTGGAGGCTAACCCGAAGGTCCTGCAAGCCCGAGGTCAGGTTGCCTTGCGCCGGGGACCACTGATTTACTGCCTGGAGCAAATCGACCAAACGGCCGAGTTGGACAGGATTGTCCTGCCGACAACGGCCACGCTAACCGAGCACTTCGAACCGCAATTGCTGGGTGGCGTCACCGTCATCACTGGGCAGGCTCGAATGCGCGACGCCTCCAGCAGCCGGGATCAGTATTTGTACCGCCCGCTACAGCCAACACACACCGAGACCGTCGCAATCAAGGCGATACCATACTGCGTGTGGGGAAATCGCGGCCACCAGGGCATGAGAGTTTGGATTGACTGCACTGGGCCCTAGGCCTGTGGGTGTTGGGCCTAGATGACAACTGCTTTATGTTC
>DATJKY010000671.1:0-5321 GCA_035490955.1 Terriglobia bacterium
TTCATGTGGTCGACGTAGCCATCGAGGGACTGGTTCAATCCATAGACAAGTTTTGCCATGCTGCAAATCTCCCTCCCACGTTCTTCAGAATAGCTTGAGCCGACGCGCGGAGGTGAGGTTGAACAGCTAATTGCGCTCCCATCGTCGGTGTGACCAATAACCAGAGGTCCGTTTCCCAATCCCGAGATTGAAACTGAGACACTACCCGCGGCGGCATTAGACGACCCTTTGGCGCAGGATCTGTTCGACGATCTCCTGAGGAGTGAGTCCGGCGGTAGGAATTCGGTATTCTGCCAGTTGATAGTAGGGCAAGCGCTGAGCGAAGAGCTGCTCGAAGCTGGCCGCATCCTTGAAGAGCGGCCGGTTATTTATAGCCTCACAGCGACGGCGCAGTTCTTCCAGGGGACAGTCCAGCCAGATCGTGGCTCCGTTCACTTCGCGGATGAGATCGAGGTTGGCCTTCTGCACGAACGTACCCCCACCCAGAGCGATAACGACGGGTTCGGCCTTGGACGCCTCGGCGAGAGCGGCATGTTCGATGGCGCGAAAGAAGGCTTCGCCGGCCTGCTCGAAGATATCTTTGATGGTGAGGCCCTGACCGGCCTCGATGGTCGCATCCAGATCGATGAACGGCCAGCCCAGTCCACGAGCCAATTGCGCGCCCACAGTGGTCTTACCGCAGCCCATGAACCCCAATAGATAGATCACTCTACGCCGGCGCATTCTATCTTGGATTTTAGATTTTGGATTTTGGAGTGACAACCAATTGTTGCCTTGCTGGGCCTCGGCGGGTTATATCCAAAATCCAAAATCCCAAATCTAAAATCGCCAATAGGCTAGCTAGCTAGGGCTGGCGGTGGATGTGGATGGTGCCGTTGTAGGATCTGACCTCCAGAGTCGCCTTGCCTTCGCGGTACGTCCCGGAAAAGCTGTTGAAGTAGGGGGAAGGGGAAGAGGCGCGGCGCTGGTTGGAAGTCATGCGGAAGTCGTTGTCCACTTTCCCCTTGGTCTTGGCGCTGAGTTCGAAGGAAGCTGTAGCCGGACAGAAGATGTCCACCTCGCCGCTGTAAGTCGCCAAGTTGTAGTTCCCGCGAGGGACAAAGTCCCCCTGATAGACGATCCTGCCCGAGGTGGTGAAGCCGCTAAGGTCGGCGCTCGCGGAATATATAAACCGGATATCCCCACTGACCGTGGAGGCCTCGACGCGCCCCGAGGCCCGCACGATCTCGAGGTTGCCCCCCACCGACTCAACCTGCAGATGGCCGAGCGCCTCAGCCACGGAAATTGGCGCCGCCACGCTATAAATGTGGACGTCGCCCTGCACCTTTTCAATTCGCACGCTGCCCTGGGTATCCCGAATGTCCAGAGTGGAATTCAGCGGGACGTCCAGGCTGTAATCCGCGCTTTCTCCGTTGGTGTTCAGCGGAGCATTGAGCGTTTCCGTCTGAAAGCGCACCCGATCCGCCTGCCCTTTGGGCGGTGTGGGTTCAATGTCGACTCCGATTTTCGAGGACGTCGTGGTAAAGAGGGCGTGGACCTGGGATTTGTCCCAGCCCTTCACCACCACGTTACCTCGCAGGTTCGACACGCTGACGCGGGGGTTGGGTGTGGTGTCTAGAGTTTTCTCCACGCGACCGGGCTCTTCAGCGGCCCACAACCAAGAAGCCAGAAGCAAGCAGCAAGGAGCCAGGAGCCAGGCGCAAAAACGGCCCTCTCGCCCCATCTGGTTCGTCCGACTATACCTCCTTCTTGCTTCTCGCTTCTCTCTTCTCGCTTCCATTTCGCTCCTCGGCCTTTTCCTCTTCTCTCTCAATCCAAAATCGCAGATCTAAAATCCAAAACGGCTAGCGGCCCTCAACGTTAAGGGCCGATTGCAAAACGTACGCCTTCTGCTGGTAGGCGGCCAGCAGGTACTCGCGGGCCAGCGAGTTATCAGGTTCTTGCTGAACGGAGTGAAGGCACTCACGAATCTCCCCGTCCAAGGAATCCAGGCTTTTCTGGTACGCCTCCTTCACCGAAGGTTCGAAGGAGGCGGCGCGCACGTGGTAGATCGTTTCCATCGGCCCGACCGCAGCCGCCGCGCTGGCGACGTCGACGTCGCTCAAATCGACTCTGCTAGCCGTAGACGGCGCGGATACCCGAGCCGACGGGACCCTCAGCAGCCCGATGCCGAGAATCATCAGGCAGCCTAGCGCTGCGACGGCGATGGGATTGTGAAACCAGGCCCAGTTGGGCCACCTCTCAAACCATCTTCGCCAGGAGACTCCCGGCTGACGAATGATTCCCTCGGCGATAAGCGACGCGCGAATACTTGTCCAAATTCCTGGTGGCGGCTCTTCCAGCCCCAATTGGCTGCTAGCCGAGCGGATGGCTTCCAGATCCGCGAGCATGCTGTAGCAGAAGGAGCACTCGCCGATGTGAGCCACGAGCTCCGGCCGCTCCTCCCCTTCGAGATAGGCAGCGAGTTCGCGGTCCAACAACCGGCAAGCAGCGGTCTCTTTGCCTTCCCCCTCGAACATATTCACCTTCCCTTGTCCGCCCCGGTATGCGCTTCGGCTTGGAATCGTTCCCGCCGCAAAGCCTCGCGTAGCCTCAACCGGGCTTTATGCAGTTGAGACTTTGAGTTGCCGACGGAGCAATTCATAATTTGGGCGATTTCGTTATGCTCGTAGCCTTCCACGTCGTGGAGAACAAACACGGAACGGTACCCCGGGGGCAACTGCTCAATCGCTCGCCCCAGTGCCAGACGATCGACGGCGCCGAGCAACCGCCGGTCGTCATCACCGTATTCCCGTTTGACCGCATCCTCCTGCGAGTTGTCCGTATCCTCAAGGGGAACCTGCTGTAGTCCCTTCTTCCTTAGGTGCATCAGGACGGCGTTGACAACCAAGCGATGGAGCCAGGTCGAGAATGCCGACTCACCTCGAAAGGTGGCGATTTTGCGGAACAACTGCAGGAAAGCTTCCTGCGCCAGATCTTCCGCTTCCGCTGCATCGCCGGTCATGCGCAAACACAGGGAATACACGCGCCGCTTGTGGATCCCGAACAGCGCCGCGAAGGCCTCCTCGTCCCCTCGTTGGGCGCGCGCGATCAGTTGAGTCTCGGACGTGGCCGCAGGAGTTAAGTTGTGTTCCAGGCTCAAAGAGTCCTAATCGGCTCCGAACCTCGACCCGGTGTTTGAGATGCGGAGCGCCAGATGAGAGTTGTATCAAGCAGTAGACAGTCGACGGTAGACAGCATACAAAAACGGCAGACGGCGCGCCCCCCGGTCTACTGTCTGCCGCCTGCTGCCTACTCCATCCGGACCACAGCCTTGCCGACCCCCACGTTTCCAGCCGTGTCGTAAGCCCGCAACAGAACAATGTGCTCACCCGGCCCGAATTTTAAGCTAGTGACGGTGAAGGTCTCCAGGCGGGAATCGACAATGCCATCATCGGAATGGATGTCTCTCCACTCTTTGCCATCCTGGGAGAACTCTGCGCTGCGCAAGGGCGACATATTACTCTCCGCCTGGAAATGAAGTTCCACCCCCGCCGCGGTTGTCTGCTGGCTGAGAAGCTTGACCCGCGGCGGAGAGTTGTCGATCCAAAACGGAGCGCTCACCAGTTCAGCTTGACGAGCGTTGTCGGGCGAGTTCGATTCCTCATCGGATGCGACCAGCCGGGCCGTATACTCGCCCTCCGGCAGCGAACTGACATCCAAGGTGTAATTCATGTCGCGCAATTTGTCCTTGAGCAGATGCCACTCCGTCTCGTCCCTGGCTTTCAGGTAAAGCGTGTAAACCAGTTGGTCTCCGTTGGGATCATCGGCCTGCCAGCTCAGGATGACTGGCGCCTTGGAGCGCGCATCACCTCCCGGACTCGAAGAGGTGAAACTCGACGAGCCGACTACTGACACTGTAACGCTGCCCTGCGTCGCAGAAGGAGCCGGTGCAGACCCCGCGGGGCCGGTGCGTTCACCGGCAGTGCTAACGTTCAAAGAGCGGACCTGAGGCGGCAGATTTTGATTCAGATAAGCCACGGTAACTTCATCAAGCGCTGGACTGGCACTACCCGTTCCACGGAAAAGCGCCTTCCATTGAATGTAGCGCGCCGGCGGGCTGAGGACTCGGGACTCGGAACTCCGACTCCCGAACCCCGGACCCCGAACCCCAGGTTCTACCGCGGACCAGTCACTCCAGGTGTTATCCGGCCGCTCCGAGTTTCCGGAGCGGGAGAAAAACTGAAGCTCGCAGCCGTTCGGAACGCTGCCCCGCCAGCTCAGTACGCCCCAGCGCGATATGAAGCGCGTGTCCTTGACGGGCGACTCGTAGGACCCTTCGGCCCCGAGCGTGGGTCCTACGCGAAAGAGCTTGGCGATGTTGCTGGTGGCGACATAGAGATTGTTGCCTTGAAGCAAGAGCCGCGTGGCCAGCGATTCGTGGGTCTCGTCCAGTAGTGTCAGCTTTGGTCCCTCCGGCGAAGGACTGAGGTCGAAGATGCGGCCGTTAGAGTCCGTGGAGAACAGAATGTCGTTACCCCGGAGTACCAATCCAAAGATGGTCTCGTTGTTCGAACTCCACAGCGTCTCGGTAGTGTAGTCGGGAAGAATTTGAATCAACGAGCCGCGGCCTTGCGGTATCTGCGGAATGGGGAAGGTCAGGTTAGGAGCAGCAGGTCGATTGGTCGGGTTGCCGGAAGGCTGTTGCCGTGTCGGCTGCTGCAAGGTATCCGCTGCAGTGCCCGCCTCACCGGCTGCAGCTTCCACGGTCACCGTGGTGACCGAGGTGGGGGTGGGGCCAGGTTGGCCGGGAGCGGCAAAGAATTCCGGCGTGCCCTTGCCGCCCGCCCCGCCCAGGGCCGCTGCGTAAATGCGCCCTTGGCTGTCAGTCGCCAGAGCGTGAACCTCCGGCAGGCCTGCCTGGTAAAGCACGAAGCCTCTGCCCTGCGGGTCAATGCGGTAGATCAGACCGTTGGGCTCGCTTCCGGCAATCACGTTACCGTTCCGGTCCAGGGTCAGGCACATGATGTGGGTTTGGCTGCTCTCAAAGAAGACTTCACCCTTGCCGGACGGGTCCACGCGGAAAACTCGTCCCCGGTCTCCGCTGCCTACATACAAGCGTCCCTGGGCGTCAAAGGCTAGCGCCCACACGTATTTGCACTTCGGGTCGTAGAAGACCTTGGACTTTCCGTCAGCAGTTACACGATAGATCTTTCCCTCCGGTGAGCTGCCGACATACAGGGCGCCGTCCGGACCTACTGCCAAGGCGAAGATCTCAGGCTCAGGCGCCTGAAAAAAGAGGGAGCCTTTCAGGTCTTTCTCCACACGGAAGACCTTGCCCT
>DATJKY010000672.1:0-8147 GCA_035490955.1 Terriglobia bacterium
ACCTCGATGGCTCCCGGTGGCCGGCGCGCGTCCTGCACGCTATGGATCACTCGGGCGTTGGCGAGGAAGAAGACCAGTACAATGAGCACAGGGATAACCGTCCAAGAGAGCTCCAACGGGTTGCTGCCGTAAATCTGGGGAGGCTCGCGACCGTCATCATCGCGCCGCTGCCGAAACTTCACCGCCGAATACAGGAGCAGGCCGAACACTATGATGAAGATCAGCGCGCAGATGCTCAGCACAAACATCGTCAAGTTGTATAGCTCGTACGCCGGCGTGGACTCCGGCGCGAAGATGTTTGTTGGCCAGGGTGACTGGGTGGGAGGTTCCGCGAGGCAGGTTGCGGCAGCCCAGAGGACTCCGGCGACAACCGGTAATAGCTTCCACATTCCCAGACGCTTCCTGTGCACCTAGTTGCCTCTTGAGTGGAGCGATCTAGCGTGCCGTCCGAATGCGCCCGACCCTAGGCTGGGCTGCGCCGCCAACTGCGCCCAACACACTAACGAAGGTGGCGGGGCCGAGTCAAGTGTGAAATTCAGTCCCTTCAGTCCCGTAGTGGTCAGTTAGTCTAATTGTTTTCAACGACATCGTGGCTTTCACAAAATTGCTTTGTGTTTTCAATAACATCGTGGCTCTTATGTGCAGCTCACTGTTTCTAAATGGCTTAGTTAACCCTCCTCGGCACTGGGTAGTGGGTCAGTTTGACTTAGAGGCCGCCTTACGCCCCACGTGGCGAGGTAAACTCGCCGCTACGTGCGCCTGAAAGCGCACCGTCGGAGCGGCGAAAGTCCTCTCCAAGTCAACGTAACCTGTAACCGGACTGCAACTGCGTCGTCGCAAGATGGGCTGGAGGGCAGCGGGAGGTGAACGGCTAGTCCGTAAGAAGTCTCTCCCGTAGAAGAGGAAACTGAACTCGATTCCGCCGTGAGGTGTGGCGAGCCTGCGTAGTAAAGGCGAAGCGCCGAGTTCCCAAAGGGAAGCAGTCTCGGTCTGACCCATGGAAGGGGTAACGTACCCTGACCGTACGAGGCATAGCATCCACAGGTGGTTGGAGACGGAATGGCCGGAAGGCCGAGTGCGCGAATCAGGGAGACCTATCCACAAGGGGAGCAGGCGTTGCTCGGCAACGTCCCAGAGCCAGGTGGGCAGCAGTCAGAGCTCCCATCGCAGCGTTGAAGTGGCGTGCCGGCCGAGTGTAGGCTAGCGGTTTTGGGAACCGAGGGCTACCGAAGCTTGCTCGATTGCTTGGCAGAATCTGCGCGTAACAGTATCGGAGCGACAAGCCCGGGCAATACCTTCGCGGAACACATGCTGATCAACAAGGCTGGAATTCGAAATCGAGTTGGAACCGGTTCTCACGACTTCAGCGTCGTTGCTTTCCTGGAAAACCACGGCCCCCGTCGGCTGCTGGACGACGCGTAGGCGGTGGAGGCGGGAATGATGAGTTCAATTTCGGTGCCAGAATCGAGCTTGCTGCAGACTTCCAAGCTACCGCCCACGAGTTTGGCCCTTTCGTGCATGCCACGCAAGCCCCAATGTCCCGTGTCGCCTTCGTCAGTCAGAGCTTGTTCGTCTATGCCCCTTCCATCATCGCGAATTCGCACCCGCAACTGGCGTTTCTCATAACGAATCTCCAGTTCGATCCGCCGCGCCTGCGCATGGCGGAATGCATTGCGCAGTGCCTCGCCGGCAATGCGGTACACATCGTCTCGCAGGATCGGGTGCAAGTTCTGCGGTGCGCCTTCCACCTCCACGTTAAAAACGGGGGAATTCTGGTTGGTCTTATTCGCCGCAAGTTCTTCCCCGAGCGTACTCAGGGCCGCGGCGAGATCGTTGCTCTCTATCGTGGACGAGCGCAACCCCTCCACGGCATCGCGACCCTCGGTGATTGCTTGAGCCGCTTGATCGATGGCGTCATCGAGTCTTTGTTTGGCTTCCTCGGGACGATCTGGCAGCAGGTTAATTGCAGCTTGAAAGCAGAGCAATACTCCCTGAAAACCCTGCAGTAGAGTATCGTCCAGCTCCCGCGCGATTCGCGTGCGCTCGGAGACCCGCTCCTCCAGGCGGAGTTCCAGAAAGCGTCGCGCTATGAATTTTTGTTCGAGAACTCACTTCCCATAAGTCAATGACCCCTGCGGATTTCTTGAGTAAGTTCCCGTGAATGGCCCCCTACCCACTTTCTTTATATGCTCCGCAAGAATAAAAGGCAAACACGAACACCGCATTTTGAGCCAATCTACTGGCGCCGCAGAATGCCTCTGTCCCGCGGCCGGATGCAACTTGTCCTCTTAGGCTCGCCGAGGCTTCATAAGCTGGTCCATCGAAACCACGGAAATGAGCGACCACTGCGGAACTAGCCACTTGCTCGATAAACACTCCGCACGCACGTGTGTAGTTTTTCGCAAAGCCCGTTTCTTCGTTCCGAATCCGCAAGTCCTGTCTGCCAGACATTTTGGTTCCATGCAAGCCCCTAAGCGGTAGGTAGGAGAGAAGCGCCCCTCGCCTGCTGGTCGGTCGCTCTGGCCCCTTGTCAACCAATGATCTCACGGTATAAGTTGAATCGAACGCTGAGCGCGGGTGAAAGCTCGTCGACAGCGCCCAATCCAGACCAGGAGTCTACCATGCAGAGCCGCATCGTCGGCACCACCATGCCGGTACTTGAATTCGCGCTTGACCCCGACGAGTCCATTATTTCTGAAGCCGGTGAACTTTCTTGGATGACAAGTTCCATCCAGTTGACGACGCATACTCAGTTTGCTGGGGGCGGAGGAATCTTCGGCGTGCTGAAGCGCGTGGCGGGTGGGGGATCGCTGTTCATGACGGAGTATCGGGCCATCGGCGCCCCTGGAGGGATTTCCTTCGCCACAAAACTGCCGGGGCATATTGTGCCGATCGAAGTTAGCGCGGGACACGAATACATGATTCACCGGCATGGATTTCTGTGCGCGACCCCGCAGATTCAGATCAGCGTCGGCTTCCAACAATCGCTGGGGGCAGGGATTTTCGGCGGCGACGGCTTCCGCCTGCAGCACGTCAGTGGAACCGGGACCGCATGGATCGAGCTTTCGGGTGAGCTGATCATGAAGGACCTGCAGCCGGGCGAAACTTTGCGGGTGCATCCGGGACACGTGGGCGCGTTCCAGGCGAGCGTTTCCTTTCAGATTACGACCGTGCCGGGAATCAAGAACATGATATTTGGCGGTGAAGGAATCTTTCTTGCATCTCTCACCGGGCCGGGGAGAATCTGGCTGCAAACGCTGCCCATTTCCAACCTGGCACACAAGCTCATGGAGTACATGCCCGCGCAGCGCAAGGAAGCAGTGGAGGCAGGCGTCGTCGGAGGCATCGTGGGGTCAATTCTGGACGGGATGAAGTAAAAAGGCACACTGCTGGGGTACCGTTCGCCAGGAGGGGCGGTAGGCGTTACTGCCCGCGCTTGTGCTTTCCCGATCAAGTGGTACTACCTCCGCTCATTTGGGATCGTCGCTGAAAGAGCCCTCCCGGGTGACGAAAAGCCTTTCATAATCGCGGTAAGGGAAGGGTTGGCCGGGCAACTCAGGACTTATCCACATCGAATGCAGGCCGAAATCTGCGCAAGAGAGAATCACTTGGTTGAGCATGCTACGTTTGCGACAAAGCGCCTGACTGCCTGAGGGTTCCGAAGTACGTGGACAGTGGCGTGACGTGCATGGTCACAAATCGCTTTCATCAGGAACGGGCGGCTTTGCCGACGATACCGCAACAGCAAGAGCCAGAAATCGACGCGCTCGCGTGATCGCCGGATGGCCCGCCAGGCGCATCGGACAAGCGAAAAATCCAAGAAAATGACGGTGTCCGCAGCGCGCAGCCGAACTTCGATGGCGTCATAGGATCCCAGGTCGCCATCCAGGATCCACCGGTCCTCCTTGACAAGGTCCTGTTGGACCTCCGTCCATTGATCCCATGATGTCGCGACAAGGCCGGCTCGCCAGAAGAGCTTATCGAGCTCAATCACAGGCAGTCCCGTAACCTCACCGAGCTCGACGGCGAGAGTCGACTTGCCCGAAGCTCCGGGGCCGATGACAACCACACGCTTCATATATGCGAGTTCGGTCTCGAATTCTTCTGGGCGAGACGCCTCCAGGAAGTCGCAAAGGTTGTCTTACGGAGCGATTGCGCGAGCGAGTTCGACCAGATCGCCATTGCTCCAATCAGCGCGCGGCCCCGCGGCCGCGCGGGCAAATGTCCACAGTCGCAGCCGTTCGTGATCGACGCCGAGCAGTTCGGCAAGCCTTCGGACCGTTTTGTCTGGATTCAACCGCAGTCTCGGAATACAATTGAACAGGTGCTGGGTAGCGTCGTACGCGGGGTCTCCCACGAACGGCTTAGGGTCGATGACGAGCCAGGGCTCGCGTTCCGCGCGAAGAACGTTGCCTGCGTGCAAGTCGGTCGCCAACAGC
The DNA here is from genome assembly GCA_035490955.1 of Terriglobia bacterium. Taxonomy (GTDB): domain Bacteria; phylum Acidobacteriota; class Terriglobia; order UBA7540; family UBA7540; genus DATJKY01. The sequence continues at coordinate 4,440 of DATJKY010000672.1, forward strand.
ACCGCCCTAGCTGCGTTGCGCGGCAATTCCTTGAACAGCCACAGCCCCTCGCGGACCAGCCCCGAATCCGGCCACCGCTCGATGCGCGCCAACGTTTCGTCACTCCAATACTCGGTTAAAGCCGACAAGGGACGAAACCGGTGCGGTGTCGATGGCGAGCGCCACAGCCGACGCAACAAACCTGAGATCACCACGTCCTGTTCGCACTCCTCGAGAACGCGGAGCGTCGTGCCCGGCTGACAACGCTCCAAAAGTATGGCACCGAGCTCGTCATCGCTCGCGAGGACCCGTACGGTCGGGTCTCCACCCCAGAAGCGGAGACCGTGAATTTCGTGCTCTTGCTCCATGTGCGGCATGCCGATCTTCAGCACCGCCGGTGTCCCGTCTGCGCGAAGTACAGCTGCCACGTACGAGCAACTCGGGTCCTCACCCTGGAGTGGGACATCCGGCGTCAGACTCCACCGGCACTCCAGCTCGTGCACCAGCTCAGGCAGACGATCGAGCCATGCCGAACGCTCAGGCGTTTTGCGGCAGCTGGCCGCGAGCCCACCTGAAATTCTCATTGCCATAATTCTCATTGTAGCCATGCCGCATTTTGTCCGTCATCTCTGAGGAGGTCACCTTGTAAGCTCCGGCTTCCGCGAGCCGGCGCACCGGAGTGTGAAGCCAGTCACCCATCTTTCGCCGGTGGGCGCAGCCCGCCTTCGGCGCGGTTCCGGCACCGGAATGATTGCGGAGGCTTATGCGGGAGCCATCAAAAAGAAAGGGGCGCGGGAAGGTGGTCGTCGTGCTTGCAGCTTTCACGGGAAACCTGCCGGGTCTAGCAGATGAAAAAGGTCCATCACTCCGCTATCTTAAAGAAGTGCGGGTTCAGGATTCCCTTGTGATCGTATTTTCTTTTCAAGGCGACCACGCTGGGCCACAGGTCGCCGTAGTGAGCCTTCCACTGTTGGGCGTCGAACTGGATCCAACCGGAGAGATACCGCTTACCGCCCATCATCGTGGCCGCCTGGCTAGCCTGCTTAAGCCTAGGAAGGACCTCATCCAAGAACTGTGTTGGGACAGCGGGAAGAGTTCCGAATCCCATCACGTATTTGCCCGGCGGCCGCATGAAGAGCGGCACGGACGAAGCGTTCCCGCGTGCGGGCCAGAGCAGAATGTGCCCGCCAGCGACCGCTTGCGGCGGCACGTTCCGCAACACCTGGGTGATATAGAAGGCAGTCGCCTGCCACGGCAGGACGCATTCCATCCAGGGATGCGCGTAGTCCCAGAAACCACCCTGTTTCCATAAGACGAACAGCGCGTCGAGCCGCCGGAAGAAATCCTGGATGTCACCTTCCTCGGTGTGAACGTGTTTGTAAAACCTCAGGCCCTGGAGCTTATCCGGTGCGGCGCCGACGGGCGCCGGCCAGGCGGTTTCGATCGTCGCATGCAGGGGATAGAACCATTGGGCAAATGCCCGGCGCTCGGGCCCCACGTTCCTGAAGCCCTGGGGGCAGGGCGCGCACCACGCTTCGAGATAATCAAAGCGCTCCTCGTTCATTAGAAGCTGGCAGTCGTCAAGCAGCGCCGCGAGATCGTCGTAGAGCAGATAGAAGCTGTGGAATCCGGCCTGGTGCCGTCGCAGCTTCAGTTTGGCCTCCGTAATCACGCCAAACATGCCCATGCCGGCGCGAACCGCGTCAAATAGTTCGCGATTCGTCTCACGGGAGCATCGCACGATCTCGCCGTCAGCCGTTACCACTTCCAGCTCGAGGCAATGGTCCGCCTGGGTGCCCTCGCGCCAAGAAGCCACCCCCAGTCCACCGGTGGAGAGTGTTCCGCCTACCGTCACGTCCAAGTTGTTGGTCAAAACCGGCGGTGAAAGACGCAACTCTGCGCAACGACTCAGGAGCGCCCGCCACATGACTCCGCCCTGGCAGGCAGCCGTGAGCGCAGTTTCATCGATGCCTCGGACCTCGCCCAGCGAAGTCATGTCCAGCACGATGTGCTCAGAAAGAGACTGGCCGGCTTGAGAGTGTCCCGCCCCGCGCGTGGAGACCGCGAGCGACTGGCGGGAGGCAAACCTCAGCACGCGAGCCACGTCCTCCGTGGACGCGGGGCGGACTACGACCGCCGGCGTGCGTGTAATAACCCGCCCGAAGTCCGTGGCCATACTTGCCCGTGCCAAGTCATCGGAAAGAACCTGACCGGCTACTCCTCGCGCCAACTCAGCGGTCCAGCTCACGGTTTTCCTCGCAAACCAAGAACTGAACCTAGCACAGCAGGACGATTGTCACAATGAGGGAGTGCTGATACGTTGGCTATAGCATGGGGAAGGTATGCGGTGTCATACCGGCGCGTCTTGGATCGCACCGCTTGCCCCGTAAGGTGCTGCGGAACATCCTCGGACGGCCGATGATTGAGTGGGTCTATCAACGCGCGCGCCGCGCCGCCTGCCTTGACGCCCTGGTGGTGGCCACCGACTCTGAGGAAGTTTTCGCCTGCTGCCGTGACCGACGCATGGCCGTTGAGATGACGTCCACCGAGCATCGGTCCGGCACCGACCGTATCGTCGAGGTCATGCTTCGGCAGAGGGAGTCTGGCCAGGCGGCGGAGATCTACGTGAACGTTCAGGGCGATGAACCCATGGTCTCAGCCGAGCACATCGAGTTGCTGCTCCAGCCATTCCGCGCGGCTCCGGTTACTCAGGTGTCGACGCTTAAAGTGCCCATCGGGGTCGAAGACGCGCGCGACCCCAACAACGTGAAGGTGGTAAACGATTTGGAGGGTCGTGCGCTTTACTTCTCCCGCGCTCTCATCCCCCATGATCGCGCAGGCCTCGCATCGAGTCTGACGCCGTACTACAAGCATCTCGGCCTTTATGCTTACGCCTCGGGCGTCCTGGAGAAATTCCACTGTCTGCCGCCTTCCCACCTTGAACAGATTGAGAAGCTTGAGCAGTTGCGGTTACTGGAAAACGGGATACCTATTGTCGTCCGGGAAGCGCCGCAAGACACCATCGGTGTCGACGCCGAGGAGGACCTGCAGAAGGTCGAAGAGTATTTTCGCCGAATCGGAGTCCGCTCGCCCGACGATTGAAGAGCAGTGGCGAGTGACTAGTGGCTAGCCACTGGTCAGCCCCTGGTCACTGACAACTAGCCACTCGTCTACTATAATTGGCGTCTGGAGTTCACACATGACAACCGAACTGAGGGATAAAGTGGCCTTGGTTACCGGCGGCACCCGAGGCATCGGTTTCAGCATTGCCAAGGCGCTCATTGCGGAAGGCGCCAGGGTCTTTGTTTGCGGCCGCGACCCAGCGACTTTGAAAACCGCTGTGCAGGACCTCGAGCGCACAGGCAAGGGGCAGGCGGACGGAATCACAATCGATGTTCGGCACTACGAAGAGTGCCGCAAGCTAGTGCGTGCCGCAGTCGAGCTTTTTGGTGGTCTGGACATTCTGGTGAACAATGCCGGAATCGGGATCCTTAAGCCGGTCCACGAGCTGACGCCGGGAGAGTGGGACGCGACGATCGAAACCAACCTGTCGGGAGTGTTTTACTGCTGTCGGGAGGCCATCCCCTTCATGCGCCAGCGTGGGGGCGGCTACATCTTCAACATATCGAGCCTCGCGGGCGTCAATCCTTTTGCGGGCGGAAGCGCCTATAACGCTTCCAAGTTCGGCCTGAACGGGTTCAGCGAAGCACTAATGCAGGACGTTCGATA
>DATJKY010000673.1:0-2749 GCA_035490955.1 Terriglobia bacterium
CGTCTGGACCGTGGGAAACATGTACTGTCGAGGGTCAAGAAGGTCCCATCTGGCCTTCAGCAAGGCGTCGCCGGGTACGCGGCCGCCGACGTATCGTCGCCGCAGCTTGCCCTCCAAGGCATCCTTTATGGCTTCCCTCCAAACAACGTCCCCGTTACCGGTGACAACTGCGTCGGCTCCCATTTCCAGCGGCTCATCGGGAAGGATCGTAGGATGAATGCCTCCCATGATCACGGTGGCTCCCCTCGATTTAGCCTCTCTCACGATTCGGTAACCCGCCAGGCAATTGCCGGTGCTGATGCCGATGCCGACGATGTCGCCCGGATGCACCACGCCCGCATCGAATCCTTGAATTGCCTCGTCAACGAGAACGGGATCTCCGACGAGTTCAACGGGCGTTGCCTGGGCCATGACGAAGAGCCACCGCGGAGTGATGACGCTATAACCCAGTGTGGACATTCCCGGATTGACTAGAACGACCTTCGCCATCGATGCCCTCCGGGATTCAGCAGTCATTTGGGCGGCGCAGGTGACGGCCGGGAATTGGCTCCTGCGATCTCAGTTGCCCCAGAATGTGGCCCTTCATCGCTTCCTTGACGTATTTGGCCGCCGCTCGCGGCCTGGCGCACGGTCCTTTCGCAGAATTTCATTCGGAACGGAAATCTCGCACACGCACGCCGAGAGACACAGCTAGCGGTGTACCGATAGGGTGGTGGGGCTAAATGCGCAGGGACACTGGAGGCGAGGGCGAAGGCGCTGATGCCGTAAGAAGCGTGAACGTCGGTAGCTGGAAATGCAGAGGTAGGAAGCGGTCTCGAAGGACTCTGGCCTACAAGGAACAACGCTCCCGCCACTTTCGAAACAGCAGCATTCCGAAGCAGAAGATCGCGGCGACGAGGGTTGCTGCGCCTCCGGCGGAACGCATGACGTCGCGCATCTCCTCGGGCGGCGTGTCCCAAAAGTCGATAGTTTCACATAGGGGGCCGGAGAGGTACCACCCCAGCCAGAGCAAAATGAGGATTCTAAGCGCCCTGCGCGTCACGTGAAAACCTATACCATCCGAAAAACCCATAGTCAAGCCCGGAGGGCGTGGGGGGCGTGGGGGCGTGGGGCGTGGTTGTCAGGGATGTCGCTTTGCAAGCGCATCAAGCAAATATCCTGTGGGAAACAACGTGAGACCAAGAACCGCGCTCCAAAAATCGACGTAGTGACCAACACTATGCTCGAGCCCCCAGTGCATCCAAGGAAAGAGGTGCAGTGCCTCGGAGACATGAGCAAGAACGACCAGCACCAGACACACTGCGCCGAGTAGCTGCATTAAACACGAGACAGTCTTGCCCGAAAGAACAGGACGAGCGAGCCAGAAAACAGCACGCATGCTGGCACCAGCGGGACGAGTGCCTTCAGTAATGTAATACTCATGGCGTGGCGTTTGTCAGCCAGGGTTGCCATCCTGGGCCACTCGCAATCGGCGACATGCTAACACGCGCTCATACTAATTGCGACGATTCTTCAGCCATCTCAGCGATTTGTGTCGCCATTCTTTCCGCCCGCTGCCGACCCACGATGGAAGTCTCGCGACGGTCCGTTCTAATCGCCGCCTGGCTTCTGAGCATGACGGTTCCGACTGCGGCCCAGTCGCCCCTGTTTTATCCGAACCAAACCTCGGGGCCTGCCACAACCTCCACGCCCGGTGAACCTCCACAGCGTCAGGTATCCTGGAAGCTTCTGCCCTCGAACGTGCTGCATGACCAAAAGCAAGTGTGGCTGTTCCCAGCCAGTCTGGCCCACGGCAGACACTGGGCACCAACAGCGGGCTTGGTCTTTGCCACTGCCGGGCTGGTAGCTTTGGACCCGCACACCGCTCCCTACTTCCGGCAAACCCAAACTTTCAACCAATTCAACCGCGTGCTGAGTTTCAACAATACCGTGGCCTTAATGGCGGCTGCTCCCATCACAGCTTACGCGGTGGGTCGGGTGCGTCACGATTCCTACTCGCAGCAGACCGCCGAACTGGCGGCTGAGGCCGTTCTCAGCGCAGAAATCCCGGCTCTGGTGACAAGAGACGTGGCTCGTCGGCTATCTCCCGGAGATATCCCTCCCAACGGCAATTTTTCGGCCACGTGGTTCCGAAGCCAGAAGGGGCCTTTCTACCTGGGTCCCGGCGGTTTCCCGTCCGGACATGCTGTTGCGGCCTTTTCCATTGCTACCGTCTTTGCTGAGCGCTATCGCCGGCGTCGCTGGGTCCCTTGGACAGCCTACGGGTTGGCGGGCTTGGTTGGCTTCTCGCGAGTCACGCTCCAGGCCCATTTCCCTTCGGACGTGTTTGTGGGGGCGGTGCTCGGATATACGGTAACCCACTACATTGTGCTGCGGCGATAGTTCAGCACTACTCAGGGTTGAAGCGCGAGCACAAGAACGATTTTTGCGCTTGACACTAAAGTCGACTGTAGGGTTTACAGTGTTCTTGGAGTGAGAGGGTATGTATATCAGCGACGTCGCCGTCTCTGTTGGGCTAACGGCCCAAGCGCTTCGGTTTTACGAGCGCCTCGGTCTTGTTGATAAGCCGCAACGGACAAGCGGGGGATATCGTGTGTACTCGGCCAAAACGTTGGAGCAGGTTCAGTTCATCAAGGATGCCGAAAGACTGGGATTCAGCCTCGACGAAGTCCGAGAGATTCTCAGGCTGAAATACTCCGGGCAATCTCCCTGCGACTGCGTTCGCGAAATGTTGAATCAAAAACTCAAG
>DATJKY010000674.1:0-3996 GCA_035490955.1 Terriglobia bacterium
GCCCTCGAAAAGGCCCCATCAGTGAAAGAAAAAACCACAAAGATTTTCACCTAGTCATTTAAAGCAAAAGAAAAAACGAACCCTCCTTCCAACGACGCTCCCCTGAACGCTTTTGCAGAACTTGACGCACACAACTTGGAGCCGGTCCCGCTGCTCGATGCGCGGTTGACGCTGGTGCTGCCGCTGCAGACGGTTGCGGCTGCACTCAAGGCGGCGGGAAAAGAGTGAAAGCGGCAAGCGCTGTTCGGGGTGACCTCACGATCTGGTAGTGCGCGGCTACCGCAGCGACCTGGGCCTGTTTGCAGCCAGCCTGTAAGAGGAGTTGCACGAGCGCATAAGGAATGAGCGAGCGGAGTAATGGGCCGGCAACCCGGCTTGTTTCAGCCGGCGCTTGAGCATGTCCGCTGCGTCGGTGCGCCGCAGCGGCCGGCGCGATAGTTTTCCGGTACTTCGGAGAACGGCCGGGAAAAGAAGCGAATCCGGCTCGCCGCCGAGGTCCGTGGCCTTGAGGTATTCATCGAGCAGTTCCTCGAGCTTGTGATGGACGGGCAACTCCTTTTCTTTGCCGCCCTTTTCTTTAAACCGGAGTAAGAAGCGTTTTCCGGATGGATAATAGTCTTCGACCTTGAGACGCACCACGGCGCCGATCCGGGCGAAAGTATAGGCCAAGGTTAAATTCCAACAAAGGTACCAAATGCGACATAGAAGTCGCGCGACGAGGATGCTCGCTGGGGGTTCAACTTTGCAATTCTCCAGTTTCTGAGTGCGCTGGCTCCATCCCTCACCGCCTCGTTTGCTCTCCGCCCGGGCAATCGCTCTGAATCATCTTGATGGTCCGTCCAAAAGAATCTGCCCTGCTAGCAAATCGCATCCGTTCTCGCTCACCCTCGCAGGGAGATCTCGCCTCACCGTCCAAACGACATAGGCTACGACTTCAATCCTAAAGTACCCGGCATGCTGGGGCAGGTCCCTGTAAGATAGGCGGTTTTGAACCCCTACCCAGGAAACCTTTCATGCCCAGGATGAATATTCTCAACACGGCGGAACGTGAGGCTTTCAACTCGCCGCCGGTTTTCAGCAGTTTCCAACGCAAGCAGTATTTTGACTTCCCCTCCAAGTTACGCCGCTTCGCCGCTGGCCTCCGCAATCCGGCCTACCAGCTTGGCTTTTTACTCAGCGCAGGCTACTTCAAAGCCGCGAGGAGGTTCTTCTCACCAGGCTCTTTCCACCCGCGGGATATCGAGTATGTGGCGCGCCAGCTCGAGCGCGGAGCGCCGACGGTCGACTTCCGCGTCGCGGAGGTTCGCCCCACGGAGGCCGCTCGACATGCCCGTAGCGCCAGGCGAATATCCCGACGTACAGATCGCTGTCTGCGACGTCTCGAAGGCATCTGTCCGCTGGCCGATCGTCGCGGGCGACGTAGTCCTCCATCGCCGTGACGGCGTGCTTCATCCGATGCAGCTGGCGGTACACCGCCTCGTCATGCGCCTGCTGATCCAAGTAGGTTGAAGATATGTATATCCCTGGCACGATTTTGTTACGCACACGTAAGTCCGACAGGCTGCTAACCGCGGACGAAGACTACGAAGCCATTCGCCGGGATGACTATGGACGCCGATGCTCCGAAGCCGTCCATTGGCGGTCCTCCCGCAAGAACGCCGCCCGCATTGCCGGACACGGGCGAACTTCCGTAAGCATCGCTGTTGAACACTTCCTTCCAATGCCCGGCAGCCGGGAAGCCGATGGCGTAATTGAACCAAGTCTTCTCCGCCAGCGTGCCGACGATGATCACGTCATCACCCGAATCGAGCCAGCGATGGAATGCAATCACTCGGTCATCATTTCTCTTTATAAATGGACGAACGTTCTCTCCGCGCAAGGCCGGATGATTCCAGCGCAGTTGGATGAGGTCCTTCGTGAATTGGAGGAATTGCGTCGCCGAACCCTCGTGCGACTCCAGACGATCCCATTCCGGAAGGTTCGGCGGATTCGGCAGTACGTCCCATGGCTTGTCCTCCAAGAACTCCTGGCCCATGAATAACTGGGGAATCCCGGGAGCGGTAAGAAGCATGCCCATGGCGAAGCGCGAGCGGCTGCTGGCGTACCAGGAACGATGATTGCTGCCGTCGGCCAGCACGGGAGTGCGCGGGTCGCGTCCGGTCTTCACGACGTCGTGATTTTCAATGCAGGTGACCGCCTGCCAGGCGTGTGGGAGTCCGGCCGGAAAGAGGTTATCGGCGATAGCGCTGATATTGACGCCGGAGTTCTGCCCGAACGACGCCGACTTCACGGCGTCCCGGACAGCGCCGCGCAAGCCATCGTGCTGCATGGCGTCGAATCCCGCGCCGCCATTACCGACCGAAGCCACGATGTCTTGCCGCGACTTCGGAAAGTCGCCGAACTCGCCCGGCCAGAATTCGGCATTCTGTAGAAGCCTGGGTTTCACGAATCGCAGCGTACCGGTGAGATCGCGGCAGAAGGTCCAGCCTGAGTCTTTGTTCATCGAAAGCAGGCTGCTGATCTCGTCGTAGCGGAAGCCGTCGGCGTGGAACTCGTTGATGTAGTAGAGCGCGTTGTTGATCAGGAACTGGCGGACGTCGTTGTTCCAAAGGGCGAGCGAAAGCCCGCCCGTACCGCGGTCTTGATCGGTGCAGTACAGGCTGTCGTTAGGATTGCCTTTGTTCGGCAAGCGGTCGTAGTAGAAGATGGACTCGTCGTCGCCATTGAATCCGCCGGCGTGGTTGTAGACGACGTCGAAGACGACGGCCAAGCCGTAGACGTGGCATAGGTCCACAAGGGCCTGCAACTGCGCGTGCCCCGATTGAATGTCGGCGACATGCATGGGAGGCAGTCCTTTGGCGGCCAGCAAGGAATTGATTGTGCCGAGGTGGGTGTTCAGTTCGCCCGGGTTGGTGACCACGTACGGGAAGTCAGGCGAGAAGTAGTCGGCGCCATCGTAGCCCATGGATGGGTCGGTCTCGACTTCGTCCACGGGCAGCGGTTGGATCACGTTCACGCCGAGGGAGGTGAGGTAGGGGATCTTGCCGATGACGTCGAGGAACGTGGAGGCGACGCCCGGCTTGGTGATCGCGTAGACGCCGATGTGGAGTTGGTACACGATCATGTTGCTGAAGTCTGGTGTGACGAAGCCGGCGTCGTGCCAAGGGTAGGCGTCGCCGGCGCGGATGATGCAGCTGCAGTTCGGGAAGGGTTTGTCGTGGGCCAGTTCTCGGGCGTAGGGGTCGCGCTTGAAGCCCTTGGTGCCACCGGCGGGTCCGTTTACCCAGAAATGATATAGGTCGCCCTCACCGGCGCTGTTGAGAAAGCCGCTCCAATACCCGTTGGCGTCTTTAGAGAAGAGGAGGTCGTCAGTTTGTCCAGAGCGGGCGCCGCCGCCGAACACGCCATTGAGGTAGACCTCTGTCGCCCGAGGCGCCCAGACACGGAATGTTGCCCCACCGCCGGGCACGAGGTTCGCGCCCATGGGTGTGTTGGCTGAAATGTTCTGTTGAGAAATCATTACCCTCTATAGCCACTTGAATTGGTTTCCTCCAAGGAATTTGTTTTCGCGCCCGCTGCACCATGGACGGCCAGAGCGGGGATCGGCGCCGGGGAGTGAGGGAGTTGATGAGCGGCAGCATCGCCATGGCTTAGTCTAGTCTAGTGGCTATCGCCGCGCGCTGTCGGATAGCAATGCTGAACGCCGATACCGCTCACCAAAGGCACACGGCGCTGGCAGGATTCCCCGGCTTACCCCCATCTTTCGCGCCAACCGCCGGACCGTCGCGCAAATGGAGAAAAATAAGGCGGTGCAAACGGATGGACTCCGCGAGCGGGTGTCGACGAGGCAAGGCCATGACTACGCAATTGAACCTCCCCCGATTTGGCGGACACGGAAGCTCAAAGTAAAATGAGAGAGTCCGTGAAAGAAAAGAAAGTACAAAAAAGGTACGACGAGGAGTTTAAGCGCTAGGCAGTAGAGCTGGTGATTCACAG
>DATJKY010000675.1:0-9602 GCA_035490955.1 Terriglobia bacterium
CAGCGTTACCGTTGTCGCGCCCCGGGGAATCACGGCCGACAGCTACGCCGTCGCCGTCTGTGTGCTGGGACCGAAGCCGAAGCGCGGTCTGGAATTAATCGACTCGACCAATGGCACAGCGGCGCTTATCGTTGAGGAGAGCCGCGAAGGCGTCCGGCATTTTGAGTCAAGGAGGCCGCTGCCGTACAGGAATTGAAGATTGACGATTGTCGATTTTCGACTGCCCCCGACTCATGGATTGCCGTTTTACCGATACACATCGCGGCGATGGCCGATATGAAGCACGGTTACAGTTTGTTGCGCGTCGCCAATCTCGTAAATGACTCGGTACGAGCTGACGCGGATTCGCCATCCCTCCCGACCCGACAGCTTGAGACAGCCGGGTGGTCTTGGGTTTTCGGCCAGCGCATAGATGGCGTCGCGAACCCGCGTATAGGAGTCTGTGGGAGCGCAGCGAGCTCTTTCTGGGCCCGTCGCAGAATTGTGACGGCGTAGCTCACGACCGGTCGCGCTCGATCTCCGCAACCGCTTGCGTGAAGGGAACAGCTTCGTCGCCTGACGCCTTGGCAGCATCATACGCACGGATGGACTCTAGCTCTTCCAACGCCTCAACGAGCTGGCGGTAGTCATCCATGTCCAGGAAGACGCCGACACGATTGCCCTTCTCATCGACCAGATAGCGTTCTTTGATCGCATGCATCGTCATTGGACTCTCTTCTGCATGTCCTCGATTCTACACCTAGCTTAGCACATCGGCCATCGTCGATTCCGCCCCCTCCGCCTCCATCTGAGTTGTTCGTTCTTGGTCCCGGGTAACGTGTGACCGAAGCGTGGCCTGGAATTAATCGACTCGACCAATGGTGTGTCGGGACTCATCGTCGAGGCGAGCTTACAAGGCTTCCGGCACTTCGAGTCAAGAAGGCCTTTGCCGTATGGGAATTGACGATAGGCAGTGAAGTGTAAAGTGTAAGGTGTAAAGGGTAAGATTCTGCCCTTCATCCCCTTTTCATTCACCCTTTAGCCTATATCCCTGCTTTTGGGTTCCCGCACGGCGATTGATCCTAGCGTGGTGTCCCGGCTAATTCTTTACAACGGAGGTGGGCGCACCCGGTCGTGCCTTTCATTATAAAGTCTAAGCTGGAACAGGAGACTAGCATGGGAGAACATCCAACATGCCGAAGATTCACAACCTTGAGGTCGAGAATCTTATCCAGGAATTGTCGTGGAACGCCACCTTCAACGCCCAATTGCCAGAAGCAAGATCGGTTCGCTGAATCATCCGGGCTGCCGACAGGTCAATTGGGAACTCTTGCCCAGCGCCAATTCGTCGAAACGACACTATTAGGGGAACGGATTCAACTCCAGTCACCGTAGCGTCGAAAAAGTCCAGCATCACGCCACCCGTCCATTCCACAGCGAGCAGCGCTTCGGAAGATCGGCACTCATCAAGCAGCGAGGCTGCCTCCTCTGGTGTCACAGTCATTTTCCTCCTTGTTCACCCGTAGGTACGGCTTGGACAGGACGGTTGAAATTGTAGACGAAGAGTTTTGGCAGCTTCCCGAGGTGATGCTTGGCGCGTCTAGTCTGCGTAGCGGCAAATCCTCCCGCCCAAGGAAACGACAGCTGTGAGGTCCTTTCGCTTTGGCCTGCCCGCACTCTTCTAGATCTCGGTCGCCCGACCTCCTTTCTTTCACTTGCAGGCTTCCGAGGCTCCTTCGAAACCCCATCTCCCAATGAGCAGCCTGCCCCTCCCGAAGAGTCTGCATATTGGTCGATCCTAGCCTTGAGTTGCTCTCTGCTGATTCTGTGCTGCCAAACGAACTCGCTCCTTCCCCCGCGGCGGAGACCCTTCCTCCGACCCTTGGCAAGGTCACGACGAAGACATTTGCCCCGGGGAAGGAGGCGGACAGCTCCTGGAAGCTGATGACAAACAAGTATGAATCACCCCCGCGCTCGGCGTCGCCCTCCAAAATTAGATAATCGTAGCTCTTGTTTCCGCCCTGACCCCTGAGGTTCGAGAACTGCCAACGGTTCAAGGGTGCCTTCGTTCCGTGGCGGCGCGTCAAGTGCAAGCGGCTATGCTTGTACTCGAACTTGGCGCTCCCCTTGCTAAAATCATAGGCCTGGGTACCAGGACGAGCCTTCTTGCACCCAAGAAATATCCGCAAGTTCTCCTCGGGCTCTCGACCCTTTCCACCGAAAGCCTCGCCAGAGTAATCGGCCATAGATCGTTCCTCCTGGTTCATCATCGGTCGCTGACGACCCAGACCGCAAGAACTTCCCAGTGCATTTTTTGGTCAGAAAAAGTTAGTGTGGGCCTCCCTTGGGCGGCTTCGGGCAAGGACTCCTATCCAGCGCATCCTCGATTTGCCGCAGCAGAGACCGATGGTCCCTGACGAACTGCCGAAGGGCTTCCGGGGTGACATCTAGGAGCTCAGCGACAGCCGCCCAGCGGCACTTACCGGTGAACTTCCGCGTAGCCGCGATCAGCAAAAGCTCAACGCGTTGACGCTCACTCGCGCGATACTCCAGGGGTTCCTTCGACGAGGCGAGGGCCCAAGGTGCGTAGAAGGCCAATTCGGCAGGTAGGCCTGCACCGAGCAGATTAGAAGTGGGCAGCCGGGTGGCCTCAGCGAGCTTCTCGTTCAAGCTCTTGATCTCCGATGCGACGCGTAATACGCGCTGCACGAACCCGTGAAGTTCCCTAGTCTTCATTCCCGCGAGGGGAGGCCTCCTCCGATCGTCCGCAGTAGCGAACGCATCGACGAGTTCCCTCAGAACACTTTCGTTGAATCCGGCATCCACCAGCTCTCTAATTCGGTCTCTCCGAACGGGCAGACGGACACCCTTTTTAGCCCTGAGGCACCTGACGCCGATTCGTTTCTCGGTCATGTGGGTCAGGTATGAAATTTAAAGTGCGGAAGCACCTTCGTCTTCACCCTTTATCCTTTAACCTTTCTCCCCAAACCGTCTATTTCACCTCATTCTTCACCACTTCCCCGCCCTTCATAACGAACTTCACGCGCTCGAGTTCGGTAATACCGCTTGGGACCAGCGGATCACCAGTGACCGCGATCAAGTCAGCAAACTTGCCCTTCTCGACGGAGCCCACGCGATCCTGCCAGCCCATCAGCTCCGCCGCGACGCTGGTGGCGGACCACAAGGCCTGGGCAGGGGACATGCCGAATCGGACCATAAACTCAAACTCTTTGGCCTGGGTGCCGTGAGGAAACGGGCCGGCATCTGTCCCGAAAGCGATCTTTACGCCGCGAGCTGCAGCCATGCGGAAGCTGGCCTCGTGGATCCGCGCCCGGCTGGTCTTGCCGCCCGTAGCCGCCAGGTCTTCCTCCGGCTCAAACTCGTAAACGTAAAGGGTCGGGACCAGGTAGATGCCTTTCTCAATCATTCCGGCAATCGCAGCGTCGTCAAGCTGCAGGCCGTGCTCGATGGAATCCACGCCCGCATCCACGCAGTTGTGCAGGCCCTCGCCCCCGTAAGCATGGCAGGCCACCTTCACGCCCTGGCGATGCGCTTCATCGACGATAGCCTTTGTTTCTTCGAGCGTAAACGTGGGGATCGCCGCCAGCTTGCCGTCGGCTGTGAAGCGGAAACGATGGGTACCGTAAATCTTGATGAGGTCGGCGCCATACTTGATCTGCTCGCGTACCGCCTGGCGCGCCGCCTCCGGCGAATCCACTATCTGCGCTCCAGAAGGCACCGGAACTTCGGGCGAATAACCTTCCAGGGGATACCCACCCGTAGTCGAGAGCGCACGAGTGACCACCTGGAGCCGTGGACCGGGGATGAGGCCACGATTAATGGCGTTGCGCACGTCTACGTCGCTGTACATCGCGCCCTCAGTTTCAAGGTCGCGCAGGGTCGTGAAGCCGGCCTCGAGGTCTTTCTTAGCGTTCACTACCGCCTCGATAGTGCGGTATTGCCACGACTCTTTCAGAAGCTGCTCTTCGTAGCGCCCGTGGGATTCGCCGGTCAAGAACAAGTGGGTATGCGCATCGATCAAGCCAGGCAGCACCGTACTGCGGCTCAGATCGAGAATGTCGGCCCCGGCGGGAGGCTTCACTCGATCGGCCGGACCGACATCCGCGATTCGACTGCCTTGGATGACAATCACCTGATCGTTGGATAACTTGTCGGACTTGCCGTCGAACAGCCGCCCGGCGCGAACGACGACGACTCGATGCGAGGTGGCCGCGCCTTCTAACGGCTGATCGGCGCCGAACTGGCCATACCCCAACACAGACGCCTGCACCACCAAAAGAGAGGTCAGCACCGACCTCCCGATGCTCTTTTTCAAAGACGCAGTTTGGCCACGTGCGGACGGAGCCCGCCTTGGACTGCGGCAGCGCTGCCGCCGGGTTTTCACCCCGGGCATGTTTCGCCTGTCGGTTGTCGTCTCATCAGCAAAGGCGGTAGCTGCGCTACCGCACCCCAAGGCGCGGACCTTCGGCCCGCGCATTTCAGGACTAGATTCGCACCTCATCGCGAAAGAACCTCCCTATTCCCTGTTCGCTACTCGCGACTCACCGCCCTCCCGCGCGAGCATCTTTGGCCCCAGCCAAGCGAGTGCCAGAGCGTCAATCAAGAAGTGGGCAGCCATCGAAGGATAGATACTGCCAAAACGAACGACGGGGTAAGCGAGCAGCGCTCCCAGCAGTGCGGCCCTCAGCATGCCGTTGAGTCGCTGGTAAACGTGCGCCAGACCGAAAGCGGCAGAAGACACTCCCCAAGCCCACGGTACGGAATGGAACCACTGGGAGAGCTGCGTCATGAGATAGCCGCGGTAGAGAAATTCCTCGCATAGGGCAGCCGTAGGAGCAACGAAAAACACCGCCCACAGCTTCTCCATCCGGCTCGAAGGCAGCAGCAAGTAAACCAGTTCGGATTCCGGCGGCCACCAGCCGCGACGCTCGAGGAGCAGCAGAACACCAAGACCTGCCAGCGACACGCCGGTTACAAGCAAAGTCCAACGAATAAAGGCGGCCCCGGGTATCGCTCGAAAGAACAGCGGATTCATCGAGGTCAGCCACACGACGGCGACGTACACCGCCGCCAGCAGCCACTGCGAGATCACCGCCGAACGATACAGGACGAGGCGCGGCAGCAGGCGGAGATTGGGCTCCCGGGCCGTAGTGAATGACAACACAGGGGCGCCCACAGTGAGGAGCACCACAAACACAATCCCTATCACCTTGGCAATCATTGTCCTCGCAAGACGCAAGAATCAGGAAGCAAGAAGCCAGGAGCAGTAGACGGCAAGCGGTCTACCGTATACCGCCTTTGTGATTCTTTGCTTCCTGCTTCTTGATTCTTTCTTAACGCAACAGATACGCGCCCAGGACAGCGCGGCAACGGTCGCGGTAGGTTTCCAAGGGCGCAGCGTCCGGATTTAACAGCCACTGCAGGCAATAGCCGTCCACCAGGGCACGGATGGTCGCCGCCGCGCTCTCCGCGTTGACGCGGCGAAATTGCTGGCTCTTCACCCCGTCCTCGATGATCGTCATGTCGCGGCATCGGCAGCTCTGCAGGAAACTCGCCAACAGAGAACGAAAGCGACCCGAGCGCATGCTCATCCGCAGATAGTCGAAGAGTACAAGATAAAGTTTGCGATTCACTTCCGCGCTGTGAAACAGCACCTCCAGCTCCGCCACCAAGCGCCCGCGCGGCGACTCCTGGGTGCGCACCACATCATCCAGGGTGCGGCTGAGTTGGCCGAGGAGCCAATCCAGGATCGCGAACAACAGGTCCTCCTTGGTCGGAAAGTAGTACAGCGCTCCGCCCTTGCTAGAATGCGCCCGAGCAACGACGGAGTCCAGAGTCAGGCCGTCGATGCCCTTCTCGAGAATCTCCGCATAACCGGCTTTCACCAAGGCTTCGCGGCGACGTGCAGCAAGCTGGGGATCTTTACGGCGCGGGCTCATAGCCACTCTTCCACCAAAGAGGAAGAAGCAAGGAGCAAGAATCAAGTAGGCGGTATACGGTAGACCGTAGACGGTATACAGGGGCCCGTATACCGTCTACCGTCTGCCGTCTACTTACTTCTGGATTCTAGCTCCTCGATTCTCGATTCATAGGATACCCGGACGGATTATGCGGCAAGCAAGAAGGAGGAAGCAAGGAGCGAGAACAGGGCGAAAGGGGAAACGGGGAAAATGGGGAGGAAAAACGGTCCACTTCACCCTTTACTCTCTTGCCCGTTTCCCCCGTTCTTGCTTCTGGCTCCCTTCCAGGTTCCCGCATGTTACGATGGGGGGCGGAGGGCATAACCAGGGAGTGGGAAGCAGGATGGTATCCTTGCTCCCTGATTCTTGCTTCTTGATTCTTGCGAGATGGTTCTTGCAATCTGCTGGGCATGTCCCGCGACGAACTGGAAAAGTTGGCGGTCGCCCAAGGCCAACCTCGCTACCGCGGTTCGCAGGTGTACCACGGCATTTATTCGCGCCGCCAGCAGGACCTCGGTTGCCTCACTGACCTCGGCCTCAGTTTCCGCAGGTTTCTCGCCTCCAACTTCCAGGTGGGTTATCCCCGCGTCGACGCCGAGTTCAAGTCTCGCGATGGCGCGGTGCGCTATCTGCTCAGGCTCGAAGACGGCCAGAGAGTGGAGGCCGTCTACATGCCGGAGGAGGAGCGCACCACCCTGTGCATTTCCAGCCAGGTGGGTTGCGCCGTCGATTGCAGGTTCTGCTTCACGGCGCTCGTCGGTCTGAAGCGAAATCTGACGGCTGGGGAAATCGTCGGCCAGGTCCTGGCGCTCGCGACCGCCCAACACATCGCGCCCAAGTCCCGCCTCAACATCGTTTTCATGGGTATGGGAGAGCCGTTGTTGAATTTGGGCCAAGTGATGAAAGCGGTGAACATTATGGCCGACACGTCAGGTTTGGGCATTGCGTTGCGCCGGATCACTGTCTCCACGTCCGGCATCATCCCCGGGATCTGCGAATTGGCGCGCCAGGAGGTTCGCCCCAAGCTCGCAATTTCGCTGAACGCCTCCAGTGAGGAGCAGCGAACAGCCCTGATGCCCCTCAACCGGAAATACCCTCTGAAGGATCTGCTGGCTGCTTGTCGTGCCTATCCGCTGCGGCCGCGAGAAAGATTGACCTTTGAGTATGTCATGCTGGACGGCATCAACGACTCACGCGCCGACGCGGCGCGGGTCGCGAACCTTCTGCGCAGGATCCCAGCGCGAGTCAACTTGATCCCCTACAACGGGGGTGAAGCGTTGCCCTACCGAGCTTCACCGTTGGCGCGGGTGCTCGAGTTTCAAGAGGTACTCGGGAAACGTAATGTGCCGGCCTTTATTCGTATTTCTCGGGGGCGCGACATCATGGCAGCCTGCGGGCAGCTCAGTTTGTATCCACAGATGACACAGATTTCACAGACACTATAAGCTTAGATCACAAAACGCTCATACTGCAGGGACTCGGAGCCGAAATTCAAGAGCAGACCCACCCTGTAGCCGGTCGCCTTAAGGTAGTTGATAATCTGAGCCTCCTCCGCTCCGCTAAGTTTCACGTTTGCCTTAATCTCAACAACCACACCATCGAAACAAATAAAGTCGGCTCGATAAAGCAGTGTTCAGTCGGTGGCCCTTGTACAAAACCGGCAGTTCCACTTCACGCTGGTGTGGGATGCTCCGGGTCGCAAGCTCAAGCGCGAGCGCCTCTTGGTACACGGCCTCCAAGAAGCCGCAGCCGAGTTGGCGATGGACCTCCATGGCGGAGCCAATAACCGCATAGGTTCTCGGGTCTCGTTCTTGCTTTTTCTCTGTAATCTGTGAAATCTGTGGATCCATCCTCACACCATGCCGATGACAGCCATCATCCTGCTCGTTTTCCCTTCTCTGCGGTGAGAGAAGAAGAGGTCTGTGCGACAGGCTGTGCAATTGTCAGCCACATGGATGTTTGCCGAGCGCAGACCGGCGTTCTGTAGTTGGTCACGCGTAACAGCAACCAAGTCCAGATGGGCAGCTGCAACCCCCTTCGGAGCGTGACCTGGCGGCCGCACGGAAAGAAACAGCAGGGGGTACTGTGGCGCAAGTGCCCGAGAGCCATCGGCCGGTGGCGGCTCCTTGAAGTAGCCTTCCCACCGCGTGAAGCGCCCACAGAAGGCCTCCACAATTTCCGGGCCCACCTCGTAGCAGCAGGAGCGAATGGAAGGACCGATGGCCGCCAGCAGTTCTTCCGGTTGCGATTGGAACGCTCGGCGCATCTCGCCCACGGTCTTCTCGGCGATGCGTTCGAGCGAGCCTCGCCACCCCGCATGCACCGCAGCGATGGCACGACACTCAGGATCGAGGAGGAGGAGTGGTACACAGTCGGCGGTGCTCACGGAGAGGAATAGACCTGGTTGGTCGGTAAGGAGAGCGTCGCCGCATGGCGGTCCGTCACTGGCAGCTTGAGCCGGAGAACATCCCGGTGGAGTGTACCTGACATCCCCAGGCCCTTCGGTCCACGCGTAGTGGACCACTGAGGAGTGAATCTGGCGGAGGCTGGCGACCGCCCGGGCGCCCACCTCCAAGCAGTCCAGGAACAGCCGGCGTTTTGTCTCCGTGCGAGATCGTCGATCATCCTCCCCAAGGCCCAGGTTTAAGCCTGCCGTGGCGCTGTTGAACCCCGCGCCTCGCTTAGCGCCAGGACCGTGCTTGGGGTGTAGCCCGCGTGTGCTGAATGCATGCCGCAGCCACGGAATCCGCGCAAAACGCCGGCACTCTAACAACTCCAGATCCCCACGTGCGACGAGATGAAAGCTCTGGGGCTTCAAACCTCAATATTAGCAGCTCTTCGGATGAGTTGCCCTTCGCGTCCGTGCAATATGGTAAGATGACCGCCGATGTTCACAGCCAGTCGAACTCAGAACTCACAATTCAGAGGACTCATGCCCAAAGCCCAACTGCAATACCTCAGCGATGAACTTCAGAAGTTGCGCGAGCAGAACCTTTATCAAAAGCTACGTATCCTGGAAACCGAGCAACTGCCCGTGTGCAACTTCGACGGACAGGAAGTAATCAACCTTTCGTCCAACAACTACTTGGGTCTCACCACACACCCAAAGCTCAAGGAGCGGGCGGTGAGAGCGGTGGAAGAGTTCGGTGTGGGCTCAGGGGCGGTTAGGACTATCGCCGGCACCATGGCACTGCACATGGAGCTGGAGGAAAAGATCGCCACCTTCAAGCATGTCGAGGCCTCGGTGGTGTTTCAATCGGGCTTCACCGCCAACGCCGGCACGGTGCAAGCCATCCTGGGCCGCGAGGACGTGATTGTATCCGATGAGCTCAATCACGCCTCCATCATTGACGGCTGCCGCCTGTCGCGCGCTGAAATCAAGGTGTTCCCTCACAAGGATGTTGAAGCCTGCGAGCAGATTCTCAAGGAAATCCAGGACCGTAAGTGCCGGAAGTTGTTGATCACCGATGGGGTCTTTTCCATGGACGGTGACATCACGCCACTGCCGCAACTGGTGGAACTGGCCGAGAAGTACGGCTGCATCATGATGATTGACGATGCCCACTCTTCGGGCGTGCTCGGCCGCAGTGGGCGCGGCACCGTGGACCACTTTGACCTCCACGGCCGCGTGGACATCCAGGT
>DATJKY010000676.1:0-4974 GCA_035490955.1 Terriglobia bacterium
CTTTTACCCCTTTTCTCCTTTTCCCTCTTGCCGCAGGACGCGCACGTCAGGAAGTTGGCGATAATTCTCGGCATAGTCAAGCCCGTAGCCGACCACGAACTCATCTGGTATTGTGAAACCTACATAGTCGGCTTGCGCAGGCCGGGTGCGCCGCGACGGCTTATCCAGCAGAACTACTGCCTTGAGGCTCTTAGGCTGGCGCGCGGTGAGGATCTCCTGCAGGTAGCTGAACGTCTCTCCGGTGTCGAGGATGTCTTCCACAATAAGCACATCGAGCCCTTCGATGCTCTGGTCCAGATCCTTGGTGATCCTGGCTTCGCCCGAGGATTTGGTCGAGCGACCGTAACTGGCGACGCCAAGAAAATCCACACTGACGTCCTCGAGGTCCATGTGGCGGATGAGGTCGGCGAGGAACATCCAGGCGCCCTTGAGGATGCCCACCAACCGAAGAGGCCTGCCGCGATAGTCGGCAGAGATCTGCGCGGCCAGTTCGTGGACGCGGTGGGCAACCACTTCCGCATTCAGGAGGATTTCCATTTGGTTCTGTGTTTTTGGCCGGCCGCAAAAGACATGGGCTTCCTCGATTGGCACTTCGGGCGTTTGCGCACCAGAGCCAACTTCTTCGGCTGCCGCGAAGGCCTTGAAACTGTCATTCGGAGGAGGTCGCTCGGCGACCGAAGAAGAATCTGCTTTTGGCGGTAAAGAACAGAAGAAGCAGATTCCTCGCTCCGCTCGGAATGACAGGGTGGAGGCTTTCATCCATTGGTGGGCCGAAGGCCCATGTAACACTTGGAATGACAAGTGGGGGACTTTCGTCCCCATGAGATGGGCCGAAGGCCTGGCCAAGGCTCAGCATGCCATTCATGCCAGTTCCAGTGCCTTTGGTTGCGGCAAAGTGCCAGCGCTGTTATACTAAGACGTCAGTGGAGCGCCAACGGTTCAAATCAAGTTGAGCTGAGAGCGATCCCCCTTTGCTACTGCTGTCGATTGTCAACGGCATTATTTTGAACAAGAGGAAACGACATGGCAAGTCATAAATCCGCGCTCAAGCGCATCAAGCAAACTCGCAAGCGGACGGAGCTCAACCGGATGCACCGTTCAAAGCTGCGTCACCAGATCCGTAAGCTCCGCATCGCGCTTGACTCCAAGGACAAGCCCGCGGCCCAGGCGCTGCTGGCGCCGACCTTCTCGCTGATTGAGCACTCTATCCACAAGGGCATTCTGCACTCGAACACTGCCGCGCGCTACAAGTCCCGCCTCAGCCGTCGCTTCGCCCAAATCGGGGAAAATGCCTAAACGGGAAAATGGGTAAAAGCGGAAATGGATGAATGGTTTTTCCCCATTGCCGTATTCCCCTTTGTCCCTTTATCACCCTTTTTTTCCCTAGCTCACAACACCCAGTCCCTGATCGGGCAACTCGAAGGCGGGCGCACTGCCGGCGCTTTTAGCAGTGATAATCTGCCAGACGAGGAACTCGAGCAAGATAGCCGAGTCCTTCCAGGACGACTTGATAGCCAGGTCGGCGCCGCGTACCAACCTTAACGCCAGTAGCAATTCGTCGCGGGAGTAGGTGCGTGCCGCACGCTGGGCGATTTCGTAAGTGGGAAAAGGGCTGGCGGGGCGGGGCCAGCCGCCTCTCGCGTAGGCGGGGGCGCTCTTAATAGCCTGCCGGAAGAGATCGCCGATACACCAAAGCAATAGCGTCTCTGGCTCCTTGCTGGCGAGGAGTTCGCGCAGGTAGGTCAAGGCCTTGCCAAAGTGGCGCTCGGCCAGGGCGCCCAAGAGCTTCCCGATCTCGTGCTCTTCGCGGAAGGTCACGATCAGGTCGAGGTCCACGCGCTCCAGTCGCTTCGCGTCGGGCTTAGCCGCCAGAAGTTTGTCAATCTCGGTGCGCATCCATAGCAGGTTCACACGGGGTGTGCTGGTTGCCTTGCCACCTCCGCTCTCAAACTTAGCGGCGACAGTGTCGGCCAGTTGCGGGTCGATTTCTACGCCGGCTTTGCGCAGGTACGATTTCAGCCGCGCCGCCGCCTCTCGCCTCCCCAGAGGCAGCATGTCTACCACTTGCGCCTTCTTCTCCAGCAACTGAATGAATCGGCGACGCCGATCAGGCTCGACCGCGGCGAACACTACGGTGGCGGATGGCGAGGGCGATTCCAGGTAAGCTCGGAGGTCCTCGTAATCCTCATCGCCGGCCTGCTTGAAGTCCTCCGGGTCGGAAAAGAAGAAGTAGCTGTGGCCGCCCAACATAGGTATCTGGTTGGCGCCTTCCAGTTCCCGCGCTAGCCGTCCGGACTTGAACTCAATTTCAGCGAAACACCACTCGCGCGCGCCGGCGGGTAAGACGGCGACAATGGCCGAGCGACACGCTTCGTGCAGAAAGCGGTCGGGGCCACAGAGGAAGTAGGCAGGTGCAGGCTTGCCACGGTTAAGCGCGGCGATGAATTGGGTGGGATCCATACGATTGTCGATTAACGATTGTCGATTGATGATTACAGGACGCCGGCAATCGGCGATCGGCAATCAAAAATCGGCAATTAGGAGTGGCTGTCCGGGTGCTGACATCCCGGGAAGCTGTCGAAGTAAACGTCTCCGGTCCAGCCCAGTTCCCTCATACCGACTTCGGAGGAGTAATAGGCGCCGCTCACCCAGCCCTTGATATTCTCGAAGTGATCCCGAATCGTCACCCGCGCCTGCTCCGACGGTTCCTTAGAAGGAACTGCAAACCAGGACCAGTCGCTGCTGCCTTCGGGCTGGCCGGGCTTCTCAGTGGAGGCCACGGTCAGGATCTGGTTTTGCTGATCCTCCGTGAGATCCTTGAAAGGCTTTCCAAAGCGGTTGATGGCCTCCGCCTCAAAGGCTCCAAGCGAGGCGAGGAACTTTTTCTGATTCTCCTGGGTATCGACCGTCAGTAAGAGGTCGATGAAGCGATTCGATTGGGCCTTGGTGGACCCAGGGACGATGCGCTCGGCAAGCACAGTGAGGGTTTCGCTCTGATGGGAGTCTAGGAACTCTGGCGCCCAGTCCGCGGCGGCACTTTTGGCGTCGGCTTGGTCAAGCGTTGAGGGGCTCGCCAGATGGTTGTGAATGGGGTGCGATGTAGCCACCGCAGGGAAGACGAATCCCGCACCCGCGCCGCCAAGGAGCCGCTGCACCAGCTCGCGCCGGTTGAGGCCTCGAGGTGTCGCATTCAAGACTCGCAACTCCGAATTCTTTTCCATGGAAGCACCTAGCGTCTGATAGTATCACTCGCCAAAGGCAGGATACAACATTTCTGATGGATCGGTTAATGGATCGGAGTCGGTCAGTTTGATGTAGAGGCGGCTTTGCGCCGCCGCGTTGGCGAGGTAAACTCGCCGCAGCCGGGGCAACCTGACCCACTACGGATGGATTAGGATGTATAAAGGAGTCATGCCAGAGCCACTAGAAAGCAATTCGCGGCCATCACTCAACCAGAACTCCAATCGAGCCCGCGATCACCTCGCGAATGAGCGCACCTTTCTCGCTTGGGTGCGCACCGGCGTCGCTATCGTCGTGTTCGGGTTTGCCATAGGCCGGTTCGCCATCGCTATCGGCCAGTTCTTGCAGATTCAGGGTCGAGCTTCACATACGGCGGGACTTTCGGTCTGGTTCGGCACCATAGCGATTATTGCGGGAGTGCTGTTAACACTGGCCGGCTTAAATCGGTACCGCCGAACGCGCGATCAACTGGAATCCGGCACATTCGAACCGGCAGGTTTCGTCGTCGATCTGGTGGCAATTATCACAACGTTCTTCGGCTTGGCCCTGGCGGGATATCTGGTCTACATCGAACTGCGACTGTAGAGCGGCTGCCAACACCTTCCCAACCGCAGGGCCGTCAGCACTTCCTGCGGTCGATTCTCAAAAAAGCCTTTCAGGTGCACTGTGATGCCTTACGCGCATGTTTGAATACTCTGGGGTAGGAACTGGTTTGCCGCATCGCGGAGGTCGGTAAATGGGAAAATCCTTCGGCGCTTTCGTCGCGCCCCGGTACATTGTCTTCATCCTTGTGGTCTTGGTTAGTCTCGCCTGGCCCGCACTTGCCAAGCGCAAGGATGACGCAGTGGTAATGAAGAACGGGGACCGTATCACAGGAGAAATAAGGAAGCTGCAGACCGGCGTGCTGTATGTCAAACCGGGTTACGCTCTGGAACCGATCGCCCTCAATTGGTCGCAGGTGGAGCGAGTAGAGAGTCAGGACATTTACCTCGTGGTTTTGACCAACGGCAAACGTTACACCGGCACTATTCAGAAGGTCCTGACCGGGCAGCCTGCGGGCGAAGTGGCGATTAAGGGCGAGCGTGAAGTGATCCGCGTCCCGGAAGCCGCGGTGGTGAGCATCGGCCCGGTGGAACCGAGCTTCTGGAAGCAGCTCAAAGGGGCGGTCGACTACGGCCTAAGCTACCAACAAGGAGGCGACCACACCCAGTCAACTCTCTCCGGCAGCGTGGACTACCCCCAGGAACACTACCTCCTCCACCTGGACGGCAGCGCAGTCTTCAGTGGGCAATCGCAGGGAACCAATACCACTCGTTATACACTTGGTTTTGACTACAACAGATATTTCACCCGCAACTGGTACGCCGCCACAATGGCCAATTTTTTGCGCAGCAGCCAGCAGGATCTAACGGCTCGCACTACGCTGGGGGGCGGGGCGGGGCATGATCTTGTGCGCACCGACCGGACCAACTTTTCAGGTGTGGTAGGACTTGTGTTCGATAACGAGCATTACTCCGCAGTGTCGGGACGGCCGGCGCCCACCAACAGTCTCGAATCACTTCTGGCAGTCAATTTCAACACCTACCGCTTCAGAACAACCCGGATTAACAGCCAGCTTGCGGTTTTTCCCAGCCTCACCGAGGCGGGACGCATCCGCTTCGTAAGCAACTCTTACGTGATGCTGGAAATCGTCCGCTACCTTTTCTGGAAACTCAGTGTGTACGAGAACTACGA
>DATJKY010000677.1:0-4761 GCA_035490955.1 Terriglobia bacterium
CGTGTGGCCGGTTTCCGTGTCATCGTTGCTTCCATCGTTTCCATGTTTTTTCTCCTTCGCTCGAATGTGTTGAAGATTCCTACCGCGTTTCTGCCCTTCCCCCACGGCGAGGATCACCCTGGCTACTGCTATCTAGTTTGAGAGCGCTCGCCCCTTGCGACCTATCCCGTTTTTTTGCCGCTAACCCGCCGGTCAAAGTTTCCGCAAATTGCGAGGCGATTTCTTCCGGCGATAAGGCTCCTTCGGGCTCGTACCACATGCAGATCCAGTTCAAAGCGCCGGCAATCGCGAAGGCTGCGATCTTAGGGTCACAAGGTGCGATCGAGCCGTCATCCATCCCTTCCTGTATGAACAACCGAAGACGGCGGTCGATTTTTCTCTTGTACGCGCGCACCTCGGCGAGCCCTTTGCTAGACAAGTCGCCCTCGTCAAGCCGCATGACGCACCTTCCAAAATTAACGGTCATGACGTTGGCGTACGAATAGATGAAGGCTGCGACCTTCTCCAGTCCCGCTCCGCAATGGCCGGCGATCTCGTTGAGACTTTCTTCGATGAGGCCGGTACCCCAGCGATAGCAGCCCAGGAGAATCTCCTCTTTGTTGTGGAAGTAATGATAAAGCGCTGGCTTGGTGACATTGAGCCGCTCGGCCACGTCGTCGAGCGTAGTCCGACCGTAGCTCTTCTCCAGGAATAGTTGCGCGGCGGTCTTCAGTACCGCCTCGCGTTTGCTGGCCGGGTCGCGACGGCGGCTGGCAAATGCCTTCCAGTGCTGCGGAACGGCTGCCCCTCTCGGCATAACCTGCCTCGAGCGCCCGATTTGACATCCGGGCAGAACGACGATATCTTACCCATAGGTAAGATAGCAAGAATATCTTACCTGTGAGTAGGATAAGACAGCAAGAAGAAAAAAATGCCACCTTCAAGCGAGTTCTTAAGCTACCCCAAAGCCTACAATCCGGGCCATAAGACGGGTAGTCTCAACGAGGACGATCTACCCCTGCCGCGTGTTTATCGCTGGGAGCGCGAGCGGGCGGGGTGCATTTTTCTCACCCAGCCGTTCGCCGGCGGGAAGGTTCGCGAGTGGACCTGGGCGCAGGCCGCCGATGAGGCGCGCCGCATGGCCGCTTACCTCAAGGCGCAGGACTGGGAGCCGGGATCGCAAGTGGCCATCCTGTCCCGAAACTCCGCCTGGTGGCTCATGGCCGACCTGGCTATTTGGATGGCGGGGCACGTGAGCGTGCCGATCTATCCCTCACTGAAGGCGCAGACAGTTCGGCACATTCTGGAGCACAGCGAGTCGAAGGCCTGCTTCCTCGGCCCCACGGACGAGAAAGAGATGGCGAGTTGCGGCGTGCCGTCGGGCGTACACCGCATTTGCTTCCCGACTGTTCCGTCTGGTGTCGATCCTACTTGGGAGACTGTGATAGCCACCCACCCGCCCATCTCCGCGAGCCCCATCCGCCCTGCCGACAACCTGGCCACCATCATCTACACGTCCGGCACGACCGGCAAACCCAAAGGGGTGATGCATCGATTCGGGGCTTTCAGCGCCTTCGCCAAGTCAGCGACTGAGTTACTGGGCCTGACAGCGGAGGAGCGCCTGCTTTCTTATTTGCCCCTCGCCCACATCGTAGAACGTTCCGCGTGCGAGGCGCTGGGCTTGCGCCTCGGTTTCCACATCTTCTTCACCGAGGGCGTTGAGACTTTCCTTACCGATCTGCGGCGCGCGCGTCCCACCCTTTTCGTCTCCGTGCCGCGGCTCTTATTGAAGTTTCAGCAGGGCGTTTTCCACAAGATACCCAAGCACCGCCTGGATAAGCTGCTTCGTATTCCCCTCGCTAACCGCATGGTCAAGAAGCGTATCCTTCGCCAACTCGGACTCCATACTGCGCGCTACGCTGCCAGCGGCTCCGCGCCGCTGCCCATCGAAATCCTTCTGTGGTACCGGAATCTCGGGCTCGAGCTGTTCGAAGGGTATGGCCTGACGGAGACCTTGGTGACTCACATCCCGCAGCCGGGTCTGGTGCGTCCAGGCTACGTGGGAGGCGCGATCGACGGCGTCGAAGTGAAGCTGGGTGAGAATAGCGAATTGATGATAAAGAGTCCCATGAACATGCTGGGTTACTACAAGGATCCCCAACTTACGCAAGATGCGCTAACACTTGATGGTTTTTTTCGGACGGGCGACCTGGTCCATCTCGATCGGGACGGGCAGGTGAAAATCATCGGCCGCGTCAAAGAGCAGTTCAAAACCAGCAAAGGTAAGTACGTGGCGCCGGCTCCTATCGAGAGCGAGTTGATGGCGCATCCAGCGATCGAGACTTGCTGCGTCATGGGCGCCGGCCTCCCCAGTGCATTTGCCATCGTCGTATTGTCGCCTGACGCCAGACAGGGCTGCGTGGGGGCGGATGAGCGAAAAGCACTGGAAGAGTCATTGCGCGCGCGGATGGAAGAAGTGAACGCGCAGCTCGATCCACACGAACGGCTGAACTTCATTGCCATCGTCGATGGGCCGTGGACCATCGGAAACGAACTGATAACGCCCACGCTCAAGATCAAGCGGGCCGCCGTCGAAGGTCGCTACCAGCCTTTCGTCGATCAGTGGGAAAGAAACAACCGCCCAGTGGTGTGGGAATCGGCGCCGTGAGGTCGAGGACGGAATGCGCGAGATAATCGCGGCTCCGCCGCGCGCTCTGCGGAAAGGCTGCAGCCTTTCCGCACACCAGGCTCAACACTGGAAGCATCAAGGCTGAGCCGCTTGCTGGAAAGCCACAGGCTTTCCGCACATCAGGCGGCACAGCCGCACCAACAGTGACCACTACACATTTCGTACCCCCCGGGATGGAAAAGGGGGTAGGAAAGGTAGGCCGATCAGCGCCGTTGCGCTCGGCTCTTGCGCTTGGGAGGACGACGCGCGGGCTTATCGAGCTCCGCCAACTGTGCCTCCAGTTCCTCAACGCGACGGCGGAGTCTTTCGACTTCACCGCCCCCAGGCGTCCCTGGCCAGGGCTGCCCTGCGAGGAGGTGCCGGACGAATTCGAGTGGGCTGGAAACGGCGCTCTTAGCCTCCGAAAGCCGTGAGCGAACTGACTCTTGAGCCTTCTGATACAGATCGAGGGTGCTCTGCAGGTACCAGGACAAGAACTCGTGCGTGGCCCGGTCCGAAGCTTTGACCAGTTGCTGCAGCAGTTGCAGCGGCAAGGCGGTTTGCCGGTCGCGTGCGTCCTCCACGATGATCTGGGTAAGGACCACAGACGTCAGATCCTTGCCACTGCGGTCATCCCGCACCTCGACGTCGATTCCCTCCCGCACCATGCGGGCGATGTCCTCCAGCTTCACGTAACGGCTAGCGCTCGTATCGTAGAGTCGGCGGTCGCTGTATTTCCGGATGAGCACATTGCGCTTTTTCATGTCGCTCCCTCGAGGATTCGGTAATTCCCCCCACAGTTTAACGCCGAAAAATATCCAAAATTTAGCTTGACACCGCGCCCGCACGGTCGCACACTGGAGTTGAATACTGCAGCGCAGTGACTGCTCTGCAGTATAACTGATGCACGAAGGAGAAATCAAAATGCCTGCTAAAGCAAAAGCCCCTTCACCAGCCCCCTCGCCGGCAAGCCAAATGGCGGGTTGGGCTCGTCAGGGAATCGAGAGTTTTGTGGCCGCGCAGAAGATTCTCTTGGATCTCACGGCTCAACAGAATGCGCTCGTCATCGGAATGGTGCGGGAGCACCTGAGCAAACCTATCTTCCGGCCGGGCGACGCCATCGCTAAAATCACTGACAAGGGTGTGGAGAACTTCACCGCTGCCGGGAAGATCCTGCTGGATTTGGCTGCCAGCGAGACCGCCCTGGTGGTGGATGGGTTCAAGGAAGCGCTGCCCCTTCCCTTGGCCGCACGTACCGTGGCCGACGTGTTACGCCACCGCGTGGACGCGTTCGTTAGCATGCAGAAGCGCTTCCTGGACGCGGCTCGGGACCAGACCCATGCCGTTGCCGAATCTTATCAAGAAGGCGAAGGGTTGATGGTCGCGGCGAGCCTGGCCGAGCTGGCGCGGCGGGGCATCGAGGGATTCGTCGAGACTGAGAAGAAGTTCCTCGACTTGGCCGCCCACGAGGTGACCGTCGCCACCAAAGGCGATGAAGGCGTCCACAAGCCAGCCCAAGACCGGTTCAAAGTCTTGACGCGCGTGGCGAGAGAGGGCGTCGAGAAATACATCGAGGCCCAGAAGAAGCTGTTGAATCTTGCCATCGATCAGTTAGAGTCCACGGGTAAAGCCACCGGCGAGGGAATCGAAGCCGCGCGGAAGGAAGCACGCACATCTTGGGGCGAACTCACCCAAAAGAGCGTTCGGAATATCGTGACGGCTCAGAAATCGCTGATGGACCTTGCTGTTAAACCCCTGAGGGCCACAGAGGAGGTCCGGAAGACTACCCGCGTCCGGCCAAGGCACAAGAGACAGCCCTTTGAAGAGCACGCAGCTGCTTGATCACCCACAGCCGTTGCGGCCCGCGGCTGTCAGGACGTAGAGGCGAACACAATGCACCGGGCCGCACCGACCCCTGCCTGCGGCGGGGCCGGTCAGTCGATCGATAACAAGATATTCTCTATTGCGTTGGACTCGAAATCGGATAGACTGTAGGCAATGAGACCCCGTCGTCGCGTGGTTCGAACAGACCACGAATCGGTGCCGTTACCGATCTGGCAGGAACTGCTGGTCGGCGTGGAAGCGGCTTTCCTCCACGTCTCACCGGTCTTCTG
>DATJKY010000678.1:0-3619 GCA_035490955.1 Terriglobia bacterium
TGCGGCCAACGGTAGATACGAGAGATACAAGGCTCTGCGTCAAGATTCAGAATATTGCCGAGCTCGCGCCGGCACAGCTCCACCGCGTCCTGGTCGCTCAGATTCAGCGCCTCTGGGTCTCGCGATCCTCCCAGGAAGCAGCGCAGCAAAGCGCCTCCTGGCGGAGCGCGATGGTTGAACTTGCCGTGCACAAAGGTGCAGGCCAGCAACCGGCGCTTCTCCTTGCGCGGAACGAGAAACCCGAACCCGGGCCTGAGCTGCGCCAGCACATTCTTAGCGTAGCCCATCGACACCGTCATCGCCGAACTATAGGGAATTGATTCTAAGGGCCGGGCGAGACTTGGATCAAAAGCAGAAACCAGCCGGGAACAATGGTAAGCCGGAAGCGCCATGATGACGGCGTCTACGACGTGCACCACTCCGCCCTGGCAGCGGATTCTGTAAGCGCGGCCCGCCGTGCCTCGTTCATACGGCTCAATGGTCAGAGCCGATTGGTCAAGAAAGAGTTGAGACAAGTCAAAGCGTTGCTTCAAGGCCTCCACCATCCCGCCCAGCCCATCCCTCAAAGTCATAAAGAGTGTCGGAACCGCCTCCACGGCATTCGACGTCGCGCTTGCCTTGGCCCGGGCGCGCCTCTGCCGCATCGCTTGGAGCGTAGCCCGTGTCAGGCTGCCGTACTCCTGCTCCATCTCGTGGAAGCGCGGCAGCACGGAGCGAATGCTCAAGGCCGCAGAATCACCGCCAAACACTCCAGCCAGCAGAGGGTCAGCGATGTTCTCCGTCATGGCATCGCCGAAGTGTCTTCCCACGAAGCTGGCGACAGACTCATCGTGGGCCGCGCCGTTCTGGGCTCCCGGCGGCCTGGTGAAGAGCTCGGCCGCCACGGCCAGCTTAGCCCGCACAGGCAGCAGCGGCGTGGTGAGCATCGGCCAGACTCGTGTCGGCACCAGAAGCATCAACCCGTCGGGAAGCGGAACCAGCCGGCCATGGTGAAGAATGAAGGTGCGGCGCACGGCGTCGTTAGATCCCAACAGGGAGTCACCCAGACCAAGTGCCCGGCAAAGCGCCCCGGCCTCAGGTTTCTCGGTGAGGAATGAGTCCGGCCCTCCTTCGATGAGAAACCCCTCCACCCGCTCGGTCTGAATCGAACCGCCCACCCGACCTCGCGCCTCGATGAGCAATTCCTCGATCGGGGCTCCTCCCCGTCGCGCCTGCGCCAGGAAGTAGGCGGCACTCAGGCCGCTGATGCCGCCGCCCAATACCGCGATGCGTCGCACTGGCCGTTGTTGGTTGGTGGTAGCTAGTGGGTAGGAGCTCAGTGGGTCTCCCAAGTGCAATCCTCACTCAGTGCTGCAACTGCTCAATGTTTGCAATGCGGGGCTGGCGCAGCCCTTCGGGTCTGCGATGCTCCCTCCCTTCATTTCAGCGGCGAAAACGCAGACCTAAAGGTCTGCGCCAGCCCGACGACTAGAGGGCGGCGCTACAGCCGGGCTGGCTGTATGAGCGACACGCTACCGCAACCAGCGCCGCGATGAACAGGGGGCTGTCATTCAACGATTCTGAGCGCCACACGGTCACGCCTTGGGCTTGGCCGTATTGTCGAAGCGCGATGTCCACATCGTACAGAATCTCCACGTGGTCAGAGACAAAACCGATCGGTACCAGCAGGGCGTGACGGTGACCCGCCGCCGCCAGGCGGTCGATTTCGGATTCCACAGTGGGGCCGATCCAGAGCTCTTCCGTCATGCCCTGGCTCTGGAAAGCCACCCGCCATTTGTCCAAACCTGATCTCTGCGCGACAAGTGAGGCGGTCTCCATGACTTGGGCCTGATAGGGGTCGCCTTCATCAATGGTTCTTTGCGGGACGCTGTGAGCGGTGAAGACGATTGGAACCGGCTTTCCCGTCGCTTCTTTGATGGGTTCCAGGGCCGCGGTAAGCTTCTCGCTGAAGGCGGCGATGAGCTCGTTTCTGTAATGCCAACTCTCGACGAAATCCACGCGCAGATGGCATGCGAGTTCTTCGAGAGCCTGGGTGAGATGCTTGCGGTAGAGGCCGATGCTGGTGCGGGAGTTCTGGGGAGCGAGGCAGATGACGACCAGGCGCTCCACTCCGTCCTCGTCCAGCTGCCGAACGGCGTCAGCTATAAACGGCCTCCAGTTTCGCATCCCCACGTAGACCCGGCATCCTAGCCTATCTGCCAGGGCCTTCGCTTGTTGGTTGGTAATCCTCGCGAGCGGCGACCCACCTCCGATCAGGCGGTAGCGGTGGACGATCTCCTTGACCGCCGGCTCTGGCAGCTTGCGCCCACCGCGTACATTGAGTAAGTACTCGGGAACGTCCTCAAGCCGGTCCGGCGCCCCATGCGCGAGCAACAGAACCGCCCATTTGTCATCCCCCATGGACACCAATATATCACTCGGTGTCATTGCGGGGGGAAATGCGCCGTCCTCCCAATTTCCTTCCGTTCTACTACTTTCGCGCTATAATCGCGGACTGACAATGTAGGGCTGAGGCTTGCCTCGGCCAAGGCCGATTCCGCATGCGGGATCGGCCCTACAACCATGGAACAAAAACGCCAACGAAATTCACGTTTCCAAGCCCCAAAACGGACTAACTATTTAAGGAGGTGCCGTGAGTACGAGGATGACAGTAACAGAGAGCGTTCTAACCCTGGTTCTGGGCTCCGCGCTGGCGGCGCAGGCCGCTCCCCTGAAGGTGGGCGACAAGGCCCCCGACTTCAGCTTGCCTGACCAGACCGGCAAGCAGATAAAGCTCAGCGATTACGCGGGGAAGGAAAATGTTGTGCTGGCTTTCTACGTTCTGGCCTTCACTGGCGGCTGAACCAAGGAGCTCAAGGCATATCAGGCTGATATCGCCAAGTTCGAACAGGACGGCACCCAGGTGCTGGGCATCAGCGTGGATAGTGCTCCCGCCAACGCCGCCTTCGCCAAACAGGAAGGACTCATGTTCCCGCTCCTCAGCGACTTCAAGCGAACGGTCTCCAAAGAGTACGGCATTCTGAACGAGGAGCAACAATTCGCCAACCGCACCACGTTTGTGGTCGACAAGGAGGGTATCATCCAGCATATCGACGTGGGCAAGGATGCCATCGACCCGAGCGGGGCGGGAGCCGCTTGCGACTTGCTGCAGCACAAGAAGCAGTAACCTGGCGCGACAGGAAGCGGCGGACGAGCATTGAGGCCACGGACAAGGGTACAAATTCAGCAGAGAGCCTTCGGAGAGGAGCGGGATTTGAAGATCAAAGTGGTTGTTCACGAGGCTGAAGAGGGCGGGTACTGGGCTGAGGTCCCGGCGATCCCGGGTTGTGCGACCCAAGGAGACACCTTCGAAGAGCTCCTGACCAACCTCTACGAGGCCGTAGAAGGGTGTCTGTCGGTCGATGTCGAGGAACCCAAGTCGGGCGGAAAGGATCACATCCTGGAAATCGCCGTATGAAATCGGTTTTCGGGAAGGACCAAGACTGAAAATTCTTCTTGACAAGCCCCTGTCCTGGGCCTGGAAATCGCCGTATGAAATCCGTTTCCGGGAAGGAGCTAGCCAAACTTGTGGAGCTGACACGGCTGGGTGCTATTGCGCATTAAGGGAAGCCACCACATC
>DATJKY010000679.1:0-2207 GCA_035490955.1 Terriglobia bacterium
CACCACGGAATTCGCGATGTCCTGCGAGGTACCCAGGCGCTTCATGGCGATCCGTTCCACCAACGCTCTTTGCCCTTCCTCTCCGTAGCCAGCCCACTGCCTCTCCGAGGCCGCGTTGGAACGGACGAAGCCCGGCGCCACACTGTTTACGGTGATCCCGAATGGCCCCAGCTCGTGCGCCAGCTGCCGGGTCAAGCCGACAACTGCGTGTTTTGCTGAGCAATATGCCTGGATGCCGGTCAAAGAAGGGCCGAGACCAGCCCCCGAGCTGATGTTGATTATACGGCCGCTACCGGCCTGCTTCACTGACCTGCTCCCCAATTATGTACCAGTGGCAGGTTGAATCTTTTCAGAAGATAGAACGGGCGGATCGGGACAGCAAGGGGCGGGCGGAGCGACCGCCAAGAGTCTGGCGCAGCCCGCCTCTTGCTGCTGCAGAAACTCCATCGGCGTCAGATAATCGAGGCTGCTATGCGGCCTGACGTAATTGTAATCGTAGAGCCACGCCGCCGCTAACGCCTGGGCCTCTGCCAGGGTCGAGAACAGGTGCTCGTCTAAAAACTCATCGCGCATTTTGCCGTTAAAGCTTTCGGTAAAACCGTTCTCCTGCGGTTTGCCAGGCGTGATGTAATGCCAGTCAATGTTGTGCTCCGCCGTCCATTGCAGAACAGCCCGACTGGTCAGTTCGGGACCGTTGTCGCTGACAATGCATTTTGGATAACTGCTGCGGGCTTTGCAGACACGGTCCAGCTCGCGCACAACCCGCAATCCCGGTAGGGACGTATCGATTGTGAGCACAAGACCCTCGCGGGCATATTGATCCTCGACGCCCAAGACTCTCAGCCGGCGGCCACAGGCGAGCGCGTCCGATACAAAATCGAGGCTCCATACTTGGTTCGCCCTATCGGCTCTCGGCAGCGGCATGCGCGTTCCTGTCGCGCGCTTGCGGCCTTTGCGCCTCCTTACTTCAAGCTTCAGCTCCCTATAGACCCGACGAATGCGTTTGATGTTGCTGAGGTCGCCTTCACGCCGTACAAAGATCGCCAATCGCCGGTAGCCGAAGCGTCGCCGTTGGGCTGCAAGCCGTAACAGCTTCTCTTGCAATGCCGTGTCGTCTCGGCAACTCCGATACCTCTGGCTGCTTGGCGTGTACCGGACAATCACACAGGCCCGCCGTTCGGAGAGGCCATGGCGCTCTCTCGCATGCGCCACGGCCGCTCTTTTCTGCGCGGGCTTTACCAGTTTTTTGAAAGAAGATCCTGCAGCACCACTTTGTCGAGGCTTAGATCAGCCACCAGCCGCTTCAGCTTCGCGTTCTCGGATTCCAGCGTCTTCAGCTTCTTCGCATCCGACGCTTCCATCCCGCCATACTTCGCTTTCCACTTGTACAGCGTCGTCTGGCTAATCCCGTGCCTCCTGCATAGCTCGCCGGCTTTGCCGCCCGCTGCATGCTCCTTCAGCATCTGGATGATCTGCTCTTCCG
The DNA here is from genome assembly GCA_035490955.1 of Terriglobia bacterium. Classification (GTDB taxonomy): domain Bacteria; phylum Acidobacteriota; class Terriglobia; order UBA7540; family UBA7540; genus DATJKY01. The sequence continues at coordinate 1,484 of DATJKY010000679.1, forward strand.
TGAACCGTCTCTTCATGAACCTGCCCCTTTGGTACAAAGTTAGAACAGATTCAACCTCCTCGTGGACCGAAAAATGGGGGGCAGGTCAGAAGCACTGTGGAAAGCACTGGTTTTCCCGACCCCGTCTCGCCGACTGTTGCGCCATACTCTCCTTCCGCTCGCCCTACGCCCTCGCGACCGCGGTCAGCTCACGCTGCCGTAGCCGGAGCTCTGTAAACGCCGCCTTTGACTAACAGAGCCCAGACGACGCGAGCCATCTTGTTGGCCAAGGCGACGGTGACCAGCATCTTCGGTTTGCGGGCCAGCATCTGCGCCAGCCAAGATCCGGCTGACGCCCCGCGCCGACAGGCCTGCCGGATCACCGCGCTGGCCCGAGGATCAGCAAGCGGCGGATGGTCCGCTCTCCGCGTTTCGAAAGGGTGCCGAGCTTCTGCTTTCCGCCCGTCGATTTCTGGAGTGGCGTCAGCCCGAGCCAGGCGGCGAAATCGCGTCCGGCTCGGAAACTGCCTGCCGCTGGCACAAGTGCCGTGATTGCGGTGGCAGCAATTGGCCCCACGCCCGGGATCGTCATCAGCCGTCGCGCGGCTGGGTCTGCCTTCGAGCGCCGGTTGATCTCACCATCCAGTTCCTTGATCTGCGCTTCCAGTGCAGTGAAGGTGTTGATCAGCAGCCTGAGGACCACCTGAGCACTCTCCGGCAACGAGGCGTTCGGGTCCTCGACGTG
>DATJKY010000680.1:0-3811 GCA_035490955.1 Terriglobia bacterium
GCATTTGGGCTCGTCCCGTGCTGCGGGCGGCGTTCGTTGCCACCGTGGCCATCGCCTTGTGGGTGCAAGTGGTCGGCGCCTTTTACTACCCGTCGGGGAATTGGGACGGCTGGCCGGTCAACGTCGAGCACCAACCGCACAGGCTCTGGGATTGGTCTGACAACCAAATACTGAGGAGCTGGAACGCGGGTCCCGCCGCGCCCACTCTGCTCGATGAGTGGGTGAACTTACCGGAGAACTGATCTGTCTGCTCTCGACGGTTGCTTAGCCCGGCTTCTGCAAAGAAATCGCGCCCTCTCCGCATAATTTCTGGAGACGGGTGAACAGTTCGCCTTCGGCCTTCACGCCGGTGGGCCGTCTGGGCCGCAGCCGGGCCTGGAAATCACCCGGCCGCGTCAGTTCGAGGAGTACCGGATTATCGCCGGGGAAAGCGGTAAACAGCCTCTCCAGCTCTTCTCCCAGACTCTCCGACGCGTTCGACATGTTGACGCGAATCAGGAGTTCCATCTTGCCATTCACCGCAGCCTCCAACAAGCGAGCTTCGCTCACCACCACCTTGGTGGGCGCGTTCTCTTCGTGCCGGACGCGCCCCTTGACGAGCAGTGCTGCATCCGGCTTGAGCACTCCCTGAAGCTGCTGGAGGGCCTGGGGAAACACCAGCAAATCGACCGAGCCCCGGAGATCCTCGAGGGTGGCCGCCGCCCACAAATCACCCTTCTTGCTCGGCCGGACGCGTAGCCCGGTGAGGATGCCCGCAAGGGTAACCGGCGCCTCGTTTTTTATCTCCCCGAGCGAAGAGGTATCGTAACGCGTGAGACCGGCCAACTGCGACCGATACTTTTCCAAGGGGTGACCGGTGACGTAACAGCCCAGGACTTCCTTTTCGCCGGCCAGACGCTCGGCCTCGGACCACTCCGCAACCTGGGGCAATTCCACCGGCGGAGCTGGGAGCGTTTCGTCGCCGCCGACGAAGAGTCCATGCTGGCCGCTGGAAGTCTCACGTTGGCGCCTCTGGCCTAGCTCTATGGCGCGATCGAGGGCCGCCATCATCTGTGACCGGCGCGCGCCGAGCGAGTCCAGCGCGCCAGCCTTGATTAGGCTTTCGATTACCCTCTTGTTGAGTAATCTCAGGTCCACCTGATCGCAGAACTGAAAGATGTTGTCAAAGCGCCCCAGCTCGCGGCGAGCCGCCAGGACCGACTGAATGGCGCTTTCCCCGACGTTCTTGATTGCGGTCAAACCAAAACGAATGTTTTGCCCGTCTGGGGTGAAGGCCAGGTCGCTGGAATTCGCGTCCGGAGGCAGGACACCGATCCCCATATCACGGCACTCGTTCAGATATTGAATGAGTTTATCCTGATTCCCGATTTCAGCACTCAGCAGCGCAGCCATAAATTCGACGGGGTAGTGGGCCTTCAGGTAGGCCGTCTGATAGGCGACGTAGGCGTAGGCTGCCGAGTGCGACTTATTGAACCCATACCCCGCAAACTGCACGATGAGTTCGAACAGTTTCTCTGCCTTACTCGCAAGCACGCCATTCTTCCGTGCACCGGCCAGGAATTTCTCCTTCATCGCCACCATCTCTTCGTGCTTCTTCTTACCCATGGCCCGGCGCAGCACGTCGGCTTCGCCGAGGGTGAAGCCGGCCACGCTGGCGGCGATTTGCATCACCTGTTCCTGGTAAACGATCACGCCATACGTCTCTTCAAGAATCTCCTTGAGCTGCGGCAGGTCGTAGGTCACCCGTTTCTTGCCCGCCTTGCGCGCAATGAAGTCGTCGATCATACCGCCTTGAATGGGTCCGGGGCGATAGAGCGCGTTAAGCGCCGTCAGATCGGCCAATCGGCTGGGTTTAACCCGGCGCAAAATATCGGTCATGCCGCGGCTTTCAAACTGGAATACGCCGGCCGTCAGCCCCTTGCCGAGCAGCCCGTAAGTCTCGGGGTCATCCAGCGAGGCGGTCGAGAAGTCCAGCTTTTCACCGCCCGTCCGGGCAATCAACTTCAGGCAATCATCAATCACCGTCAGCGTGGTTAGACCCAGGAAGTCCATCTTGAGCAACCCGATTTTCTCCAAATCGTCCATCGCGTACTGGGTGGTGATTTCGTCCTTGTTGCTCTTGTAGAGCGGAGCTATTTCGCTAAGCGGTTGGGGCGAGATCACTACCCCGGCGGCGTGAGTCGAGGCGTGCCGCGCCAGACCTTCCAAACGACCCGCGATCTCTAAGAGCTCGGCCACGCGCGTTTCGCGCTCCTTCATCTGACGGAGCTCCACCGACTGCTTCAAGGCATCTTCCAGGGTGATATTCAGGGCGTTAGGGACCAGCTTGGCGATCTTATCGACCTCGGCGAACGGCATGTCCAGAACGCGCCCTGCGTCACGAATCACGGCTTTGGCGCCCATGGTGCCGAAGGTAATGATCTGGCTGACGTTTTCGCGGCCGTATTTCTCGGTGACGTAATTGATCACCTCACTGCGCCGCCGCATGCAAAAGTCAATGTCGATATCAGGAAAGCTGATGCGCTCGGGGTTCAGGAAACGCTCGAAAAGCAGATCGTATTGCAGCGGATCCATGTCCGTGACGTGCAGCGAGTAGGACACCAGGCTCCCGGCCGCCGATCCGCGCCCCGGGCCCACGGGAATGCACCGCTCGCGCGCGAAGCGGATGAAGTCCCAAACGATGAGGAAGTAGCCGGCGAACTTCATCTTCCGGATGAGCTCGATCTCCCGCTCCAGGCGGTCTTTGTAAGCCTCGAGCGGATAGCGCAACCGACCCTCGGCGCGCATGCGCTCCAGTAACCTTCGCCGTTCGGCAAAACCCTCGCGGGTGACTTTTTCGAAGAAACTGTCCAGGTTTTCCCCCGCTGGAACCTCGAAGTGCGGGAAGACATGTTGGTGCTGCTCCAGGTGCAAATTGCAGCGCTCGGCAATCTCTAGCGTGCGGCGCAAGACCTCGGAGATTTCGCCGAACACCCGCATCATCTCGTCGTACGACTTGATATAGAACTGGTCGCTCCCGAACTTCATGCGGTTGGTTTCGCTCAGAGTCTTCCCCGTCTGGATACACATCAGGATTTCTTGCGCGCGCGCGTCGGCCTGGGTGAGGTAGTGGCAATCGTTGGTGGCCACCAGCGGGATTCCCGTCTCTCGTGACAACTGCACGAGCAGGGGATTGATGCGGGCCTGCTCCGGCAAGCCCTGGTCTTGAATCTCGAGGTAGAAGTTCCCCTTGCCGAAAATGTCGCGCAGGTCATAGGCCGATTGGCGCGCGGTCTGTTGTCGATCCTCTAGCAGCGCCGCCGCCACTTCGCCACGTAGGCAGGCGGAAAGCCCAATCAAGCCCTCAGCGTGTTTCGCCAGCAGGTCCTTGTCAATGCGTGGCTTGTAATAGTAGCCCTCTGTGTAAGCCGCCGAGGCAAGTTTCACCAGGTTGCGATAACCGCGCTCGTTCTCACAGAGCAGCACCAGGTGATTGGGACGATCGGAGTCGGGCGTTCGGTCGAAGCGATTGGTGGGGGCCACATAAACTTCACAGCCGATGATCGGCTTTAGGCCTTTCTTCAGCGCCGCCTCATAGAACTTCACCGCGCCGAAGAGATTGCCGTGGTCGGTGACGGCAACAGCAGGGACTCTCAGCACGCTGGCGCGATCTACGACCTTGGGGATGTCGCACGCGCCGTCGAGTAGACTGTAGTCAGTGTGAAGATGAAGATGAACAAAATTGCTGGAAGACATCGCGACTTAATTTTAGCAGAAAGGCGCCGGCAGTGCCCGCCGTTTAGTCGCTCGTTGCCTCGTGAGAAAAGAGAAG
>DATJKY010000681.1:0-2938 GCA_035490955.1 Terriglobia bacterium
AAGGATATATGCCCGACTAAAATACGGCAATCCCGGAACAGCAGGACCGATACCGGTGGTGATTGAGGTCCTGCTGCCGATCTTCCTCGTTGTTCTCTCGTACCTAGATGGAAAGGATGCAACGAAGGCAACGACGAGAGCTGGGGCAAGCTAGGTCTTGCTTGGTCTGGCAGGTTCCTGGTAGAGGCCAATCACGTTCCCTGCGGGGTCGCTAAACCTGGCAGTAATCTCTGGCGCGTCCGCGCCGATTGGCTGCACAATTTCCCCGCCGCTGCCGACGATCACCTCGAGGGTCGCAGCCACATTATCAACCATGACATAAACGAGAAGGCCGGGTGAGTTGGCCGGTGGGCGCCCGAGTACCCAGGTGCCGCTCACTTCGCCGGTTGCATCATCAAACGAGATACTGCCATCACCCCGTTTCCGGATGTTCCAGCCGAAGACAGTCTTATAGAAATCAGCCGAGCGCGCAATGTCGATGGCAGGGATTTCGAGATAACAGATCTTTCCGTTGGCCAGTGTGGGAGGCATCCGTACTCCTTGATTGCTTCGTCATCCTAATACACTCTCAAGTGCAAATCAATTCTGGGGCTGCGCGGCAAAACATTGAATCGCCGTTGGATGCCTGGCGCAGACCACTTACCTGTTAACTCGCTATAGCGGGAAGTATCGATTGCAAAGGCGGTTTGGTAACGAAAAACGGCATGTCGGAAAGTGAGGCCAAGAAAATAGTTGATCGCCCTCGAACCTCTTGACCAATATTGATTGCGTCAGGTTGCAATTTGATTCTGCGCGGCGTGCGCTCTGAAACAGCCTTGTCATGAGGATTGGAGACTCGAGTTACCTCGTGTAGGCATTGGTACCGAGGTGTGCGAGAATCTCCAGCCGCCGAGAGTTTCCCGATGGAGGCATTCCAGAGCACAGAACCGTAAGAGTACCCGATAGAGTGCGTCGCCGCTGATGGTGGGTGAAGCGAGGCTTATTTGCAGGCTCAAGTGAAACAACCTTCCACTTCAGTTGGCCTCTTCAGGCATCACAGGCCTCGATTCCTGAGCAACGCCTGGGCGATACAGCAGGCCTGCACAACCAGCCACCACAGTCCGCACTCTTTTCCTTAGATTTCGCTTGAGAGTCTTCCCAAACTCACGACGACGTCCGGAGACGATAAGAACCGCCATCCCGTATAGCAAGGTGGAACCGTCGTCAAGTCGCCAGTTTCACGACCGGCAACTCCAGTCCTCAAGAGGAAACCCGCCTTGACTTGGGTGCTTCCCAGGGGCAGAATTCACCTATTCAAGTCATTTGATTTTCCTTCGAGGGAAAAGGGGAGAGCAAACATGCCCACCAGCCCTGCCACAGCGTTCGAGAAACCTCCGTTAGTTCCGTCGCCAGCTTCGAGACTTGAACTTGTGGTCCGGAGAGTGGACGTCGCCATGCTCGACCTCATGGGCTCAGTGACGAGCGACGAGACTACGCATCTTCGTGAGCGCGTTCAGGAACTCGCGGATGGCGGAACAAAGAAGTTGGTGGTCAATCTCGCCCAGGTGGTTTACATGGACAGCTCCGGTGTTGGAGCCCTGCTCGCCATTCATAAGTCGATCCAGGCAGCAGGGTGTAAGTGCAAGTTTGCCTGCGCTCCGCCGCAGGTGCAGCGCACGCTCCAGAGGGTCAACCTGCACAAGGTTTTTGAGCTGTTTGGGGACGAGGGTGCTGCGCTGTCCAGTTTCTAGGCGAAGATCGACGCAAACAACGACGCCAAGGGTGCACGCCCGTACCTGCGCAGATCACTTGGGAACGGACACTGCCTCCGTCAACCTCCAACACACACGCAGGACAACGGGAGGCTTCTCCCTGTCATTCCACTCTCGGTTTCGTATCGAACACGGGCCACCTCCTCAAATCAAGAATAGAATGAAACGTCATCTTATTTGATTGGCAAGAGGAAAATGAGCTACCCGTTCCCGATCTGGGTGGGCGTGGTCTGCATAGATTAGGCCCGTGCCGAATCCACCTGTGGGAGATCGGCCAAAAGCGAGCACCGGCGAGATCCAGATCGGGAAGAGTTTTTTAGCTACCCTCCGGACGAACCAAAATTGGAGTTCGCGGAGCCTTTACGTCCGCGTGTCAACGCACGACCAGATTTCAGCGTGCATTTTTGGTATAGTGGAGGCCGCAATACAGGTTGCACCCCGTCCTCGGAAAGGGATGATCCCACCTGAATGAGTCTTCGAGCACCGAGCATTGACTTCTCTTTTGCCCGTCTAGCGGACACGGGGCCCCGGAAGGAGGAGTGATGTCTCGTCAGTTACCCGAAAAGCCCAATCTTGAATATCTCAAGAAGCAGGCTAAAGAACTGCTGCGCAGCATGCCGCAGGGCAAACTGGCAGACGCGCAACATAAGCTGGCCACCGAGTACGGGTTCCCCACGTGGGCGAAGCTGAAGTCGCACGTGGAGTCGCTGGTGCTCAGTCCGTTGGAGGCGCTGAAGGCGGCGGTGTGCGACAGCGATGTGGCGCGCGTAGGCGAGGTCCTCCAACGATATCCGGAGCTGCGGGCGAGGATCGACGATCCGCTGCCCGACTACGGCTTCGGCGAACACGCATTATTCGCCGCGGTGCAGCGGAGCGACCAGGCCACCATCGACGTGCTGCTGCGCGCGGGCGCGAACATCCAGAAGCGAACGGAGTGGTGGGCAGGCGGCTTTAGCGTGCTGGACGATTGTGATCCCAGCATGGTGGAGTTTCTGATGGAGCGGGGCGCGGTGCTGGATGCGCATTCGGCGTCGCGGCTGGGGATGATAGCGAAGCTGGGAGAGTTGGTGGCGGCCGATCCGGCCGTGGTCCACGCGCGCGGTGGAGACGGGCAGACCCCGCTGCACTTCGCCTCCACGGTGGAGGTTGCGGAGTTCTTGCTGGCGAATGGAGCCGAGATGGATGCG
>DATJKY010000682.1:0-5880 GCA_035490955.1 Terriglobia bacterium
CAATGCCTACTTCAAGTCGCGCGGCCTTCCGACCTTGATCGACGACTGCTAGCGTAACCGACTCGAACCGCCGTGTACGGACCCGTATGCACGGTGGTGTGGCAGGGGTCGGCGGGTGACCGCCGCCCCTATGCCGATCAAACGGGCTTTCCGGAAAACGGGGTGAGTGCGTCGATCTCGGAGAGTTGAACGCTGGCACGCGACGATTTCGTCAGGCATTTAACGGACGAAGAGTCCCGTTACGACGACCAAACGGTAAATCCCAACGAAATGAAAATTGAAAACGAGATCCACTCCAGCGATCCGGTAACTTTTGTGGGCGTCGCCCTACTGCTAGCGTTAGTGGCGCTCATGGCCAGCTATATCCCTGCGCGGCGTGCGACGAAGGTCGATCTTATGGTCGCGCTGCGTTATGAATGAAGCCGTGACCTGGTTACACACAACGGCAGCGTCTTGCACGGCGACAACCACTTGGACGGCGGCCGCGACTTGTTCCTCTCCGGGCTGGAGTGGGATCTGGACGGGTTCGATATCCCCGTCACCGAGTTCGAGCACCACTTCAAACCGGCCGAACGTTTCCAGATCAACTACCCACCTAGCGTTAACGGACTATCACCTCCACATAGCCATCCTGGTTTCCGCCTGTGACCATTGTCTTGCCGATTTGCTCTACCGGCACATTACGGGAGAACTGCTGGGCGACATCGTCATGATATCAGCAATCATGCCACCGCCGCCTTGGACGAAGGGCCCATCATCGAGCAAGATGTCGTGCGGGTCTCCCAGCGCGACAGTGTTGAGGAAATGGTGCGCAAAGGGCGTGACCTGGAGAAGGTCGTGCTCTCGCGCGCCGTGCGCTGGCATCTGGAAAATCGTATCCTGGTGTATCAGAACAAGACAGTCGTGTTCGTTGAGGTGGACAGCGCCGCCCAAGGCCACAACCGAAAAGCAGATTCCTCCCTTCGCGCGGAATGACATGTCATCCTGATGCTGCAGGCGCGGGAGAAGGGTCTACTTTTCGCCGCGTCTAGCGAAGAATCTGGCCGCTAGAGGACAGAGTAATTCTTTCCAGAGCGACGGTCGCCTTTTCCTAGTAAGTTGAGCTCGAGTTCGTAATAGAGGGTTGACTCGACGGTTTTTCTCTAATGTTTGGTTGGGCTTACGCCCTGGAGCGGTTTGTAGTCCGTTTTGGCACCGCCCTTGCTAGAATAGTTTGTTTGCTCGCGGCGAGCGTGGCAACCCCTATTCATGGAAGGATAAGTTGCATCGAAAGGGCGTTGGAGCAGGCTTGCAGGAATCGCAAGCGAGTTTCTTCGAGAAAGCTGGAGGAGGGGATCCCGCATGGGACACGACGGCAATCGATTCCCCAGGTTGGACTACTCGAAGCTTTACGTGGCGAGCGACAGCGTCGATGGGCGAGCTTCGGCGCAGGGTCAGCCGTCGAGACTCTGGTACTGATCGCATTGATATAGGCTGTCACTGTCCTGCAATCTACGTTCAAGGAAACGAAGCGCAGTGACGCGCCCTGGTCCACGAGAATCACTATGCCAACTCCTCTGCCTGCGAGTCGCCTAAACAGGTCGAGCGTGGCACACGCGCCTCACCCACCCCCGCGTTTGGAGCATAGCCTTCAGCTTCCGGAGGCTAGACCAAGGCTCGTGGTTCCGCCTCCAACTCCGCCCGCGACCACAAGCCCGCAACCCGACCCGGTGCCTCTGCCGCCAGAAGTCACAGCAAAGCCGGAACTGCCCAGGCTGCCGCTGCGGAAGCTGGAAACCCAAACACACGTGGGCGAATTCGCCAGCGCCAGTTCTGTCGCGGCGACGGTGAAGCTACCGCGGGCCGAGGTTCAAACCGGAGGCTTTGGAAGCCCAAACGGACTTCCCGGAGAAACGGAGGGGGGAATCCATGAAATTGTCGCGCACACAGGATCCTTTGATCCGGCCATCGGCTCAGGTTCCGGGAATGGGACGGGCGGACAGCGCGGCGTCCGGGGGGTGGTGGCCAGCGCCGGCGTCGGCAACACCCGGCTATTCGCGCCGCACAAGAAATCCAATTCAAGCCGGCGCGCCGCAATGGTCAGCCTACTGACACCACCGCCACCCTTCAAATCGTTTCTCAGTTGGCGAACTAGACTCGTCCGAGGGTCCAGAACAATCAAACTCGCGATGCTCGTAATACTTGCTGCCGCGGCTCTACACGGCCCGACGTGGCAAGCCGATCCGGCGCCGCAAACCGGCTCGCTGAGCCCGACACCCCCAGGTGGTTCGTCTTCACAAACTCCGCCGACGTCATCTGGCTCCACTTCCGGCTCACCTATAACTCAGATGCAGGCGCCGTCTTCTCCCAGACCCGGAGAGTCCGAGCTCACTCACGTGGTCGACGCGATGATTGTGCGGGAGAACCACATGTTACAGCATCTGCGAAACTTCGCGCCGCGGGTAGAGATTTATATGCAGCATGTGCGCTCTGACCCTGAGCTCGGCGCCGTTCCGGTAAACGACGAGTATTTCTTTGGGCGCCTCAAGCTCCAACCCAACGGGACCCTTACCGCTCAATCTCTCCTGCCCCAATCCAGTTCTAGAGCGCACGCGATCAAGGAGGTGGCGGCACACCTCGCACCATCCCACACGATTCAGTACTATCAGGCCGGGGCGTTCTATTACGGCATCGTGATGGACACGACGCGCTTCGATCGCGAGCACTACTACTTCGAGTTCGTGCGGAGGGAGTTTCTGGGAGAAGTGCGTTGCCTCGTCTTCGACGTCAAGCCCAACCTTGCTAAACATCGCCGTGACCTGGGCCTGTTCCGTGGCCGCGTTTGGGCGGAGGACCAGAATTACACCATCGTCCGGTTCAACGGCACCTTCGGCCCAGCCCCTCGAGGCTCCGTCTATTTTCATTTCGATAGCTGGCGGGAGAACATCATACCCGGTTTCTGGTTTCCGGTTTACGCCTACAGCGAGGAGCCAACCTTGCAGTTTAGAGCTCAGGTTCGCCTTTGGGGCTACGGCCTGGAGACTCCCACTCACCAATCGGAAATGACTCGCGTGCTGGTGGAGGCTCCCATCCTAGAGCAGGACTTGAACCAGCCCTCCGCCGTTCCTTCGGCTGTTTCGAGCACGCGCGCCTGGCAACAGCAGGCCGAGGACAATGTGCTCGAGCGGCTGCAGAAGGGTGGGTTTCTGGCGCCCCCCGGCGATGTGGATAAGGTGCTGGAAACCGTGGTGAATAATCTGGTCGTCACCAATCACCTCGACGCCCTGCCTCCCATCCACTGCCGCGTCTTGCTTACCTCACCGCTAGAGTCCTTGGCGGTCGGAAACACTATCATCCTCAGTCGCGGGCTGATTGACGTCTTGCCGGACGAACCCAGCCTGGCGGCTATGCTCGCCCACGAACTGGCCCACATCGTCCTCCAGCAGACGACCAATATGAACGACACCGAATGGGCCTTCGAGGATCGCCTGATGGTGTCGGACGAAAAGCTTTTGAGTTACCTCAATTTCAGGTCCAGTCAACAGGATGAAGAAGCCGCCGATGCTAAGGCCCTGCAACTGCTGAAGAATTCTCCATATAAAGATCAGTTAGGTAACGCAGGACTTTTCTTGCGAGCGATGGCGGACATGGCGCCCAACGCGCCTCAGTTGTTCGGCACGCACTTGGGCACCCGACTGGTCGTGAAAGGTAACGTCCGCCGCACCGCGGAGCTCATGACCAGTGCACCGGCTCTGCAGAAAAACCGCGTCGATCAAATCGCCGCTCTCCCCCTGGGAGGGCGGGTGAAGGTCAATTCCTGGAGCGATGCGGTGCAGTTGATAAACACCAAGCCGGTGGCGCTGCTTTCGGCGCGTGAAAAGATGCCCTTCGCAGTAGCACCTCTGTTTCCCTACCTCATTCTCTTGCCCTCGGAGCAGGCCAGCAGGTAGGTATACCTTCCGCGAAACTGCTCAGACCTCAGTCCGTCTTGCGACGCTGACCCCGTAGGCCTTGACGGAACTTCTCGCGTTCCTCGGGAGTCATCTGCTCCCAGCGCTCCATCATTCGCCGCCGCCAGTGCCAGTGGTGGCCGTGTCACGGCTTTCGACTACACTGACCGTTGCTTTTCGGCGAACCGCAGGCAAGCCCCGAGTTCACTTCTGAACTTTGCCAGCTCAGTAAGCGCATGGCAAGGGAGAATCCAATCTGGAGAGCGCCCAGAATCCATGGCGAACTGTTGAAGCTCGGCTTTGAAGTTTCTGAGCATACCGTGTCCCGGTTCGGCTACGCCGCAGCCAGATTGGGAACGAAAAACGGGCTTTGCGGAATGTGAACGAAGGACAGGGCGCCGGTCGAAGGGGCGAGTTGGCGGTCGACAGAGAGGGAGAACGTAGTGACGATCAGAAGACCCTGGCCGGTGATCCTGGCGCAGGTGTGTGGTGCTCGCTGATGCACAGGCGGTGAGCGGTACCTGTAGTCGGGCCGAACAGCCTCGAGAGCCGGCTCGGAATAGTACACTACAGTGTTCAAACTGCGGTCGTCGGGAGAAGACAGAGGAGTATGCCCTCTCTCAGAAAAGGATAGGTTAGCTGCTGAGGCCATGGAATGCTGGGTGGATTTCCAGGACGGCCTCACCTCGGACAAGCGGAAGTATCCGATCCAGCAGTTCAAAGCTTTCTGGGCAGTTACGAAGCGTTACGCCGAGCTGACAAGGTCGGATGCTCTGATTCACAGGAGTGTCGCTGAGGCAGTTCACGGGCTCGCCGATTTCTCGAAGTGGAGCGTAAGCGCCTTCCCGACCACGTTCTTCGGGATGCGGAGCGCCTGGAGTGCCTCCTGTTTAGCGGATACGACCCATATTTCGAGGGGGATGAACCCCCAGAACTGTAAAAGTAAGGACGAATCCGACACTGTGCCGTAACTGCTGCGGTAATCAATCCGCAGCCCGAACGAATCCTAATAGGAACTGGCATGCAAGTGAAGGTTGGCTGCCATCTGTCCTGCCTCTCACTTCTTCAAGCGGGCTGGTCCATTGGGCCGCCCGACAATTGAGTCATTGAAGGGAAAGAGCCGATGATGCATGGTCCAAAGGACTCCGTGGCACCGCGTTTTAATGTCCTGTTCGTCTGCGTGGGTAACTCCTGCCGTAGCTAGATGGCAGAGGCGCTGGCGAACTGCCTGGGGCAAGGGCGCGTGCCTGGAGTGCTGGATCGAGACCCGCCGGCGTGATCAGTGCGGTAGCTCAGAACGTGATGCGCGAGGAGGGACTGTCAATGGATGGGCAGCGGTCAAGGGCCTCGAAGAGGTCCAAGTCGCGGAGATGGCCGTTGTGGTGCCCATGGGATGCGAGGTGGAGTGCCCTATGCCTAAAGGTTTCACGGGGCGCCTAGTCGAATGGAACATCCCGGACCCTGGCGACGACCTGCAGCTTGGCCGAGAGGTAAGAGGTCTCATCGAGCGCCGCGTGACGGCGCTTCTTGCTGAATTGTAAAGACAGCCCAAGGTAGCTCCATATCTAACACAAGGGATGCTTAACACAAGGCGATTTTCCAACAACTATGCAGGGTACGCGACTTGCTTTACGCGAAGGGCGTTATCAGGCATAACCAAGCTTAGGCACAGGACTCTCTCCAAGATGGGTTTCATGATGGCGTCGGACCCTATGCTCCTCTCTCGGGAACATGAGCCATGGCGACGTGATAAAACTCGTATCCCTTCATCTTCCTGCCATCTACGCCAAAGTATAAGGCGCGATATTCGTGGGCCCCCAAGTCGCTGTCTAGTTCCAGCCCCCGCTCGCGGAGGAAGTCAGGAACCTGATTGGGGTAAAGACCGAACGTCCACGGCTCACCCAACTGGGCGACGCCGCGAAGAAGAGTCTCCGCGCCCTCGAAGTCTACG
>DATJKY010000683.1:0-5747 GCA_035490955.1 Terriglobia bacterium
GCGCAATCCGGGCCCCTCAAGCTGGCGCCTCCGAGATTTGAGAGGCACAATTACAACACCGTGACGAGCAGCATCATCGCCCAATCCGACGCGGGAGGGACGCCGGTAAGCGTGGTTTCAGTGGGCGCGATTTGCTCCGGCCGCAGCCAGGCCATTGCGGTCAATCCGTCCTGCGCGAACGACCCTGACCACACTCAGATCGAGTTCTTCAGCAGCAACGGTCCCACGGCGGAAGGCCGCACCAAGCCTGACGTCACCGCCATCGACGGCGTCTCCGTAACCGGGGCAGGGGACTTCGAAAAGCCGTTTTTCGGCACTTCCGCCGCCGTGCCACACGTGGGGGGAATTGCGGCACTCTTGCTGCAGGCTGCTCCCTGCTTGCGCAGCGGGGCGGCGGGCGCGAGGGACAACGTAACCGCGCGAATGGCTCTCCATAACCTCATCCTAAACAACGCCGTGCCGCTGGGCGGTGCTGTTCCCAATAACATTTACGGGTTTGGCCGGATTAACGCCGTGGCCTCCGCCGACCGAACGGTACCCACCGTGGGCACGGTGCCTAATGAGACGTTTGCCGGCAACACCCCGACGGGCGCAACGGTGACGATACCCTCTACAGGTTTCTCAGATCCCAACCGGTGCCCCCTCACGATCGGTGCCACAGGAGGTTGCAGCGGCTCGGGATCATCGGTGAACTGTCCCTTCGGCACCAGCACCGTTACCCTGACGGCAACCAGTAACGGGGTCACTTTCACCTCTCCGGTTCCTGTTCAGATTACGGTCAGTAACTTCAAGGTTGGCGTCTCACCGGCCAGCGCCAGCGCCGAGGCCGGGCAAGCGGCCAGCTATAACGTGACCGTCGCACCGCGGTCGGGCTCTTTCCCGGGCCCCATAGCGTTGGGTTGTTCCAGCCTGCCTGCCCTCTCCACGTGTTCGTTCTCCCCTGCCAGCGTCACTCCGGGAACGAATGCGGCCACTTCCACGCTGAGACTCGCGACTACAGCGACCTCGGCCTTGCGGCCATCGCATTTCCAGGGCTGGAAAGCACCTCCGCCGGCAACCGAGGTGTTGGTCGGGCTGTTGTTGCTACTGGTACTGTTGAGGAGGACGAAAACGGACGGTTCTCCCGAATTCCGAATCCCGAACCCCGAATCCCGGCGCATCGCTTATGCGGCATGCGGCATTTTGGTCGCGTTCCTTCTGCTGCAGATATCGTGTGGGAGTAGCGAAAGCAGCGGGGGAGGCGAAATCATGGTTAATCCTGGGACGCCCGCCGGAACTTACAACATCCGTATCACTGGAACCTCCGGCACACTGGTACAAACGGCGTCGGTGACTCTGGTGGTGCAGTAGGCCGCAGGCAGTCAGACACTCCCCGCAAAGCGGGTGTGCTGATGAGTGGGTTCCGTCACCACCAACCCAGTTGCTAGGCTCGGTACCGAAGACCTCTACCTTGACGCCGCCACGGGGTTAATCTCGCTCTCGGCGGCACGTGTCGGGCGGGAGGTGACTAGCTTAGCTAGCCGCTCAGCTATCGACCTCAGCCATCTGGAACTGCAACGCCGGATTGACTGCCACCTTCATCCCACAAGCGGACGAGGGCTGTTGTCAACTGATATTCCGCCGTCAAACCAAAATGTTACAAATTCCAGGCGTGGGCAGCATGCCCGCGCTACTTCCGCTTTCGCCAGTGATTCTGAATTTCGCGTCGCGCACCCCAATCGACTTTCCGATTTACAACCTCCAAAAGCGGACAGTAAAATGCTCCCTCGGGTGGCGTAGTGTACCTGGTCAGGCAGGTTTCAGTTCATGTCGGAAATTCTGGCGATTTACCCGGGCTCGTTTGACCCCCTCACGGCTGGTCATCTGGATCTCATCGAGCGTGGAGCGCAGATTTTCGACCATCTTGTGGTCGCCGTGTTAACCAACTTAGAAAAGCAGCCGCTGTTTACGTCCCAGGAGAGAGTGGAGATGCTGCGGGCGGTCACCGCCAGCATAAGGAATGTGTCCGTTGACACGTTTGACGGACTTCTGGTGGAGTACGCCCAACGCAAGAAAGCCAAGGCGATCCTGCGGGGAGTCCGAGCGTTTTCGGACTACGAGTACGAACTCCAGATGGCGTTGGTGAATCGCCGGCTGGCGCCGGATCTGGAAACGGTCTTCATGATTCCCGCTGAGTCTTACTCCTATCTCAGTTCGCGGCTGGTAAAGGAAATATTCCAGTACGGCGGGTCAGTGAAACATATGGTGCCGGCCGAGGTGGAACAGCGACTGCGACAAAAGTTTTTCCCGCGACCGTCATGAGGTTTGACCCATGCGATTTACCCAACGCATGTCACGCGTCGCTGTTTCGCAGACGGCGGCGGTGGTTGCCAAGGCGGCCAGGCTGAAAGCCACCGGCGCCAAAGTGGTGGACTTCGGTGCCGGCGAACCTGACTTTCCCACTCCCGCGAACGTTAAGCGAGCTGCCGTCCAGGCCCTTGAGCAGGACTTCACCAAATACACCCCTACGGGAGGCATTCCTGAGCTGAAAAAGGCGATCGTGGAGCGCCATGCGCGAGACTTCGGCTCGAATTATGCGCCGGAAGAGTGCCTCGTGACCGTGGGTGGCAAGCAGGCAGTCTTTGAAGCCATCGTCGCTACCGTGGAGAGGGACGACGAGGTCATTCTCCCGGTTCCGTACTGGGTCTCGTATCTGGATATCATCCGTTACGCGGGTGGTAACGCGGTGTTACTGCAGACGCGCGAGGAGGAGGACTTCGCCGTTCGCGCCATAGACATCGAAAGGCTGATCACACCCAAGACGCGGATGATCATCATCGACTCGCCCAACAACCCCACGGGCGCTGTTGTCCCGCCGGAGGAGATGGAAAAGATTCTGGTGCTGGCGGAGCGGCACAACCTGTGGTTGATGTCAGACGAGTGCTATTGCCACTTCATCTATGACGGTGGCAAGCCATTCTCGCTGGGTATCTCCAAGAACCGCGAGAACCTACTTGTGGTCGGCTCGCTCTCCAAGACTTATGCCATGACGGGCTGGCGCATCGGGTTTGCCCTGGGATCCACCGAACTCCTGGCACAGATGCTCAGCTTGCAAAGCCACTCTACTTCCAACGCCAGCTCGATCACCCAGAAAGCGGCCGTCGAGGCGCTCAACGGCCCGCAGGACTCGGTGGCCACGATGCTCGCGGAATACAATCGGCGCCGGGTGCGGATCATCGCCGGTCTACGTTCGATACCGGGCATTCGCTGCTCGCTTCCCAAGGGGGCTTTCTACGTTTATCCGAACGTTGCTGCCTACCTGGATGGAGAAGGCCTGGCTGACACGAATGCGCTCGCTGACAGGCTTCTGGATGAAGCAGCCTTGGCCTTGGTCCCGGGCCCTGCCTTTGGAACCAGCCAGCACGTCAGGATCTCCTATGCGACCTCCCAGGAGCAAATCGATGAAGGATTACAGAGATTGAAAGCCTTCTTCGCGAGGCAGGAACGCATTACGTTGCCCGGCCGTAAGACCCGGCACGGCGCGACTCCTGATTTCTGACTCCTGGCTTCTGACTTTGCTGTCTATGCCGAAGCTTGACATCCCGCTTCAACTTTCCCCCGTCTTCAAGCCGAAGATCTGGGGCCAGCACAACTTGGAGCCGCTCTTTGCCAGACCTGTAGCCAAACCCGGCGATCCGCCTTCCCGGCTTGGGCACTCGGAGCCACCTGTCGGCGCCAATGACTTGATCGGTGAAGTGTGGATCACCGACGAAAGGTCGCGGTTCCTCAATGGTTCCTGTGCCGGCCTCACATTGAAGGAGGCCTCGCAGAAATACGGCGCCGAACTCCACGGTAGCGCCTGGTCGAGCCGCGGCAGGACGTGCTTTCCTCTGCTGGCGAAATACATTTACACCCACGACTGGCTCTCGGTTCAGGTCCACCCAGACGATGACTATGCTCACGTTCATGACCCGGGAAATTTCGGCAAATGTGAGATGTGGTATTTCCTGAGCAGCGACGACAGGGGGGAAGTCCTGTTGGCAGTTAAGGCTGGGGTAACTAAAGAAAGGCTGGCAGCCGCATTCGAGAACGGGACTTCCCGCGACCTCATTCAGCCCTTTCGGCCCGAAGCCGAGGAAGCTGTTTTCGTCCCACCGGGAACGGTGCATGCTCTGGGTCCTGGACTTGTCCTTTTCGAGGTGGAGGAGAATTCCGATCTCACTTACCGTCTCGACGACTTCGGCCGGGTTGGTTTGGATGGCAAGCCTCGACCGCTCCACTGGCAGAAAGGTCTGGACGTCACGCGGGTGGAGTTACCGCAGTACCGCCATCTGCCCCGGCTCGAGTTTCACGAACCTTACGGCTCGCGCCGATGGGTCCTGGCTTGCCGCTATTTTGCGCTGGAAGAATTGATGCTAACCGAAATAGCGTGCCTCGAGGGTTCCGCCGAACGGGTGGAAACCCTCTCCATACTGTCCGGGGAAGGACGCGTTGAGACCGAGGTGGGCTGGATGTCCTATCGCACGGGTGACACTTGGGTGATCCCTCCCGGCGTCAGGAATTACCGTCTAGCCCCAGAGGAGCGCACCCGATTGCTAAAGTTTTACGTTCCAGACATCGATAAGGATTTTCGAAGCCGGCTCGCCGCGCGAGGAGTGAGCTTCGAGCAAATCGGGAGGATCGTTTTTGGTTAATTAACGTGGTCGGAGGAGGCGTGGGTGGCGGATACATGGCGGCGCGATGTATGCGCCACCCGGTAGTTCTTCTGGCTCCTGACAGATGGCTTCAACCTATATGCTCAAGAAAAGCACCCAGCGAGACCCCACCTTGCGGCACGCCTACGCGGTGATCATGGCCGGTGGCAGCGGGACGCGCTTCTGGCCCCTGAGCCGTCGAGAGCACCCCAAGCAACTCCTCACCCTGTTCGGTAAAGGCACGCTGCTGGAGCAGACGGTCGAGCGCATCCGAGGCTTGATTCCAGCCGAGCGGACCTACCTCCTCACTAATGAGTTGCTGCGCGACAAGGTGCAGCGTAGCTTTCCGGACATCCCGCCCAACCAGGTCGTGGCTGAACCGGCGGCGCGCAACACCGCGCCCACCATCGGTCTGGCGGCGCACGAGATCCTGCGGCGCGATCCCGACGGGCTGATGGTAGTTTTGCCTTCTGACCATGTCATCCGAAAGCTAGGCGTCTTTCAACGATGTTTGCGCGCCGCATGCCAGTTTGGCTGGACCGAAGGCCGGTCGGTTGTTCTGGGTCTGAAGCCCACGGGACCTCACACGGGCTACGGCTATGTGCGCCTGGGAGCGAAGGAGGATCGCTTGAACGGCCAGGAGGTCTTCCGGGTCATGCGATTCACTGAAAAGCCGCCCCTGGCTACGGCCCGTCGTTACGTTGCTTCCGGCCGGTATCTGTGGAATGGTGGGATGTTCGTTTGGCGAGCATCCACGGTTCTTCGCAACTTCGAGAAACACCAGCCTGAAATGGCTCGTGGGCTGGCAGAAATCGCCGCGGCCGGAGGCATCCGCTCGCAGGAAACCTTGCGGCGGCTTTATCCCCGTCTCGAGAAGATTTCCGTTGATTTCGCTTTGATGGAGAAAATCTCCGGTGTTTATGCGGTTGGGGCCGACATCGGTTGGAGCGATGTCGGGAGCTGGTCGGTGGCCTACGACCTGAACCCCAAGGACGGGGATGGCAACGTGAGACCGCGCCACAGTTTCTGCCTTGATTCTGAAGGGAATATGATCGTGTCGCCACGCAAGTTCGT
>DATJKY010000684.1:0-6028 GCA_035490955.1 Terriglobia bacterium
GCACCCAGGTTATAGTAGGCCTGCGCCGCGTTCGCGGGATCGAGCTCGGCCGACTTCTGGAACTCCGCCTGGGCCTCCGGGATCTTTCCCATCGAGGCGTAAACGCTGCCCATGGCATTGTGAACGTTGGCGTCGTTGGGGTTAAGGGCTACAAGTTTCTGATAGGTCTCCAGCGCTTTGTCATGCTGGCCGGCCTTATCGTAACTGTCGGCCAGGCGGGAGAGCACGGCAAGCTGGTTCTTGTCCTTGGCCAGCGGGAGCGCCTGCTCAAACATGGCCGCAGCTTCGGCGTACTTCTTCTCTGCGAACAGGGCCTGGCCCTGGTCGAAGAGCTGCTTCAAGCCGGTGAACTGCTTTTGTTCCTTCGCCTCCTCCTGCATCTTCTTCTGGACCTCGGGGTTCTGCATCTGCTCCTGCTTGGCTGCTGCCATCTCCTTGGCCAACTCAAAGTTCACTTCGGTCGGATCGCCCATCCCGACGTGGTGAGTGATGTAGAACAGGAGTTTGCCGTTCGGGTCCATAAGGCTGATCTTGTAGTTCCCCAGCGGCAGCCCTACATATACGTATTCGCCCTTCTTGTTGGTGTTAACTTTGTACGTTCCCTTGATATCCTGGCGCTCGATGACGAGCTGGCACTTGACGCACGGCGTCCCGTCCTGCAGGGTGCATTTGCCCGTTAGTCCGCCCGTCTGAGCGAACGCTGAGGGGTGGCTGGCGAAAGCGAAAACCGTGATCGCAAGGCCCAATACCCTACGAATCCTTGATCTAAGCATAAGCTCCTCCTGGATTCTCTTCGCTGCGGTCATTGTATCCATTTCAATAGCGGGACTCAACCCCATACTTTGGGTTCGCGGTCTGTGTCCAATCCTCATTGATCCGCCGCCTGTACCGCGATGCCCAACCCGACAAGGCGGCTTCTATGCCCGCGTACCCCGCATCCGCGGCTGCACGAGGATGCCCTATGTTCAGAAGCTTCCCTTCATTTCAACACTGACAATCGGCAAAAGAGATTGCGCGCCGGGAAGATCCACGCGAAGTGCGTCTCATAGAAGTCCATCGATATCCCACTAATCATCCGTCCGAGATTATCGAGCAAGAGATTTCCACCGAAAGTCAACCGCCGTTCCAGGATGAGGAAACCTCCAGCATTATAGGTGAAGTCTTGGAACGAACGCTCGGCGAAGTAGTCAAAGCTGTGGTAACCGAGGTGGTAGAGGTGCGTGGGGTCGGTGAAGGAATCCGACGAGCTGTAGTGTGGGGTTACCGCAATCACTTCGGCGCCGGGTTTCGCGATCCGGTGGACTTCGGCCATCACGCGGAGTATGTCCGGCTGGTGCTCCAGAAAGTGAGAGAGGTAAACCCGGTCGGCGCAATTATCCCGAACGGGCCACGGGAAATGTTGCAGTTCGCACTGTATGTCGGCCGAAGAGCCCGGTTGGCGATCGAGTCCGAGTGCGCCTGCCTCCTGCTTCTTTTTGCCGCAACCGATGTCGAGTACCACCACGCTGGCTTACTCCGACCCCCAAGAACAGCTAGCCCGCCGGGGCGCGACGCGCGAGAGGCATCTATCCCACTCATTGGTGCGATACGTCAACCGTTGGGCAAGCCCTACCTTAAGGACACTCGACGGTGCCACGCGACCCAAATAGAACTCAAAGAAATTTCCTGGATCGGTGTACAGTCCCACCGTAACGTTGGCACGTTTACCCTCGGCCACACGAGTGAATCCTTGCGCGTCGACTACTATGGACCGTTGTTCCATTTGGCAAAGGCCTGGGTCGATAAGCATGGCAACGGCCATCGGATCGAACAACGTCGGCGTCTCCTTTCCCCAAAGGTAGTAAAGGATCGCCAAGGCGTTGGTCATCGGCGTGAGTTGAGTGAAGACTCGGCGGCGTCCTGCGGCATCGAGCTGCAGCATGGCGGTCACGTCAAGGGGAGCCATCAGGATGGGCACGCCCGAGGAAAACACAATCTGCGCCGCTTGAGGATTCGACTTGACGTTCCATTCCGGCTCGGGTTTTGAGTCCGGGGCATAACCGCGCTCAACCGACCCGCCCATGAGGGCAATCCGTTTGATCTTACTGGCCGCGGACGGGTCGGATTGCAGCAGGGCGGCGACGTTTGTGAGTTCGCCGATAGCGATGATCGTAATCGCTCCCGGACGCCGGTTGATCTCCTTCCTTAGAAAATCAACGGCCCCGTTCGAATGCAGCGCAGGGCTGGTAAAGGAGGTAGCCCAGCGGGCCTGGTCAATCGGTTGAGGTGAACCGGGCTCGCCAGCATAGACGGCAACCTTGCGCCACGCTCCCCCCGCCTCCCAAAGAAGCTTTGCGGCGAGGCGAGCTCGCGCCTGGGTATCGCCGGAGACGGTGGTTACACCCAGAAGCTCTAGCTCAGGGCTGTTAAGGATGAGGGCCAGCGCAAAGGCATCGTCAATGTCCGTTCCAATGTCAGTATCAAGGATCACTGGGATCTTCGATTGAGACGAGCTTTGCCCGCCCGCCGCCAGGGACACCAGCCCGAGCCATAAAACCCCAGTGAGTATCGACGACTTTTGCATTGCCCGCCCTCCGGCACACCTGCTCCTCGTAGCAGGGTGCTGAAAGAGCCTCCGATCGTGTCTCAGGAGCCAAGATCCCATGAGCCTTCTGCTCTCCACTGACCATGAGGATGCGCGAAGCGGCGTGTAAGTCCCGCGTTTTGAGCGGCCGCTCCACCTATTTTCACGGCAGCGGGTGATCTGCTTTTCATTTCTTTGTGTTGAGATAAACAGACGTCGTCGCGAGCAAACCGCTAATCGAGGTGGAAAACCTCCTCCAACTCGAGCATCATCTCATCGGGACGTGCGCCTTCGAGCGATTCAAAGTAAGGCGCCATGAATTCCTGCCATCTCGTATTCACCTCTTCCTTGGCCATGTCTGCCAGGGCAGTCTGGAAATTCGTCGGAGCTTCCAAGTAGCCGAAGAGCAAACCGTCTTTCCGCAGGAACAAGGAATAGTTGCGCCATCCGGTTCGCCGCAGAGCGTCAAGCATCTCCGGCCAAACCACTCGGTGGTGCATCTTGTAATCCTGGAGCTTTTCTTCCCTCACCTTCAATACAAACGCGACTCGCTTCATCCCATCACCTCCATAGTCTGCGGCAGTCTGGAATGACCTCAGGCAAGGTACTCTTTCATCGTGCTCAAATAACGGCGGCAGGTTTCCTTCATGTCCACGGAAGACGGGTCCTGCTCCAGCGAAAGGAACCCTTCGAACTTCACCGCCTTCACTGCGTCCCCGATGGGTTTGAAATCCATCACGCCGCTGCCGATCGGCACGTATTGGCGCATCCGCGTCGATGTCGCGCAGGCGAAGATTCATGAGCTGCTTGTTCAGCTTGTGGATCGCCATACGCACTCTCTTTACGGTCGGCTGTGGGCACCGCTTCTCCTTTGCTGGCGGATGTATTCGCCGATTTCTCCCACAGTGCCGAGCCACACGCCATTGGCGGGATCCTTCAGGTAATCGCAGAGAGTTGCCAGAGCGGTCGAATCCGTCACTTGGTAGCCGCGTTTACCGATGTCATGGCCAACGAAGATCACCCAGCGGCCGTCCTTGGCGGCTTGGTCCACCACCTTCTTCATTTGTTCGAAATCCAGGTCATCGAACGGGGTGCCCATGGCCTGCGCGAGGTCGCAGAAGTTGGGGTCGTTGGGCGACTCGTCCAAGTAGCCGCGCCCCACAACAAAGCGGTCTGCCACCAGCGGCACGTAGCTTCTCACGTCAACTCCTCTTCCCACGAACTTCTGACCGCAGGGATAAGCAAAGGTCCTTGATTTTACGCCGAGCAGGCGCTCGATCTCCGCGTTCGCCTCGTCCAGTTGCGCCGCCATCATCTGCAGGCTGTAATCCTCCAGGGCATTGTGCCGTGAGAAGGCATAATTGCCGGTGCAGGGATGGGTCATGGAGTGGTTGCCGATTTCATGGCCGTCGGCTACGGCCTTTTTCCAGCCCTCCAAACGGTAGCTGATATTCTCCGCCTGCACAAAGAAAGTCACCTTCGCCTGATGCTCGCTGAGCACAGCCAGTCCTGTGTCCACCTGGCTCGCCCGCGCGTCATCAAAGCTGAGGCTGACTGCCGCCCGCTTTTCATTGGGCCACTGAAATGGTCGGGTCTCCTCTGCTGGGCGCGGCCGAGCAGGTTCCTGTGTTGTGACTTTGGAGCCGGGAATCATCGCCCAGGATAGGCCGATGCCGATTATCATGTATGAGAGACTGTTATTGGCACTCACCAATCAGCTTCTCGTAAACTTCGCGGGCGTGATCGTAGGCCGCCCGAGCGTCAGGCAGCTCGCGCGCCGAGACTCTTGCGGCCTTTTGCGTCCAGCACTGGTTTACCCCCGCAAGGCACCACTCGGCGCTGCGCCGCGAGGCGCGGACGGGTTTCCCGCCAACGAGGACAAAAACCGGATTCGTGTGGGAAGAAGGAAGGATGCGCGCCGCTAGCCAGCTACTCTGGCGGATGGGCACGTCAAAGTGAAGCTTGCGCACCATGCCGTCGGCGATGATTTCCTGTCGAGCCAAGGCAAGCCCATTGACGACGACCTCCACCGGGACCTTCCGTGTATCGCCAATGCGGGCGCGTTCCAGGCTCCAGTACGGTTTCCGGTCATACGGGATTGCGCGTGCTTCCCCGCCGGGCACAGGATCGAGGTAGGCAGCCGCGGTCACCTCCAAGCCTACCGTACCAGCTTCGGCCAAACCCACCTCGCTTGCGTGAGTTCCCAGGTCGGTCCCGTTCACCCTCAAGTCTATCAGATGGCTTCTGCCGTCGGAAACGTAGCTCTTCCCCTGCCGAATGGCGTCCACCCAGTTCGAGTAGGTGAGTTGACCGCTCAGCTTAGCGTAGAGTCGCCCTTCCCCTACGCGGGTATCGTAGATGCAAGGGAAGTCCGTCTCACCTGAAATGCGGGTGCGAAAGCCCACATTGAGGGTGTGGTACCAGACGTTCAACTCCCAGGGGTAAGGAGTGTCGCCGGCAGAGATGAAGTCCACGGCGCCGGGATAGGTCACGTCCACAATATACTCATTGGCGCCGATACCGTCGAAGCCTGGAATCTGGTAGTTCGGCAAGGCATCGCTCTTAAGCTGCAAGCCCCACCCGGAGTGCGCAAACCCCGTCGTTGCACCCTGCGATTTCGCCCAGCGCAGAATAGGCAAGTCCCACGTCGGCCAGTCTTCGATACGCGTCGTGCCGGGATAGTCCTGCTCGTTCAAATTGAGGAGCACTAGATGCCCGCAGTGGCTGGACGGAAAACCAGAAACCTCGAGGTCATAGTGGAGCAATTCCTCAGGCTTCGAGAGAGGGTCGTCTTGTCGGCCTCGGAAGAACCGTTTTTGATAGTAGTAGCATGGGCCCCAGGTAAGAACACAACCCACGTTCAAGTGCTCGCCCAGCACCTGGCGATCCATATCCTGGGGCGTTACACCCTGGCTCGGGTTTTCATAGTGGGAACATCCGGCAGCATGGATGTGATGGTCACCCGAGAACCAGCCATACTCCGCCGGATCAATCCAGCGTTTTAGCTGGAAAGAAAGCTCACCCGGCCCGCCCGCATTCACAACAAACTTCCGTGTTTCGGTAAGGTATTCCGGACCGCCAGTGCACTCGACCGCGTAGGAGCCTTCCGGCAGGCTGATCCACTCACCGTTGGCCCGATAAATCTGGGGCTGAAAGAAAAAGTCGGGCGCCAGGCGCTTGGCCGGGTTGGGGAAGATTCGACCCTGGGTGTCGCGAAAGATGAAGGAGGCGATGGTGGGCTGCCCCTTTTCGTCGAGCACCTTCAGTTTGATGTCATGCGCGGGGGCGACGTCAAAAAGGATGCTCGTTTCGTTGAGGAATCCCACATCTTGAGTGCCTTGTCCGACGTTGAAGCTCAGCTTGGCCGAGCGCTGGCCCGGGTCGCGGCTGTAAATCAGCAGGATGCGGTACTCAAGCGCAAACCCTGAGAGCCGGGGTTCGAAGGGTTCCTTATCGTAGAGCGAG
>DATJKY010000685.1:0-15256 GCA_035490955.1 Terriglobia bacterium
GCGGATCCTCTAAACTCAAAACTGCGTGATGCCCAACGTGTTTCCATCCGGGTCTTTGAACCACGCCACCCTCGCACCGCTGGGCGAGTTCCAAATGCCAAGCTCGTCTTGCCGCATTCCCGCATAGCGTTCCAGGGTGATGAGAGCTTTCTGGAGGTTCTTCGCCGTCCGAACGATGTCTGAGACCTGCCACCCTAAAACGGTATATTTCGCTGCTGCTACTTCTTGAACGGTGGTAACTCGCAGCATGGTTCCAGCGGCATCGAACACCAGCGCAAATTCGTCCTCGCTGACCAGACGCAGACCAAGAGTGTCACGGTAGAACACTCTCGCGCGAGCCGAGTCACGTGTGGCAACAAAAGCCACAAGCTTTTGAGATCCCATCAGAGATTCTTTGTGCGCCGCGAGAGTCGCATCCGTCTGAGTCTTTCCCGATGATCGTTTAGCCATGCCGATAGTATCTCAGCAAAGGGTGGTGTCGCGTAGACTGCTGCTACGGCGTAATATACCTGTTATGCGACATTTCGCCCCCAATCAGTACGATCCGAAGCCCGGCGTTTCGATTTCCACGCTGGCCTATGAATATCCCGCCGGATACAACGTGCCTGAACACGCTCACGATTCTGACCAACTGATCTACGCAACGCGGGGGGTGATGGAGGTCTCGGCGTGTCAGAGGCTTTGGCTCACACCTCCTCATCTGGCCCTTTGGATTCCCGCACGAACGCGGCATCGAATTCGCATGCCACGCGAGGTCTCCATGCGGACGCTCTACCTAAAGCGGGGACTTGTCCCCGGTGCCCCGGAGGTCTGCACCGTGATTCACGTCTCTCCGCTGTTCCGAGAGCTCGTCGTCGAGGCGGTAAGAATCGGACATTTGCGGATGAAGAATCGTCTCCACTGTGCGCTCCGGGATCTTATTGTGTCCCAGTTGCAGAACGCCTCGCCAGTTCCTATGTTTGTGGCGCTGCCGCAAGATTCGAGAGCGCTTGGAGTTGCTCAGGCCTTCATCGCGAACCAGGCCGATACTCCATCGTTGGATGCGATGTGTAGGAGGGTAGGTGTAAGCGTCAGGACAATCCAAAGAACCTTCCGCAGAGAGGTTGGGACGACCTTCGAGTTTTGGCGACGGCAGATGCGGCTAATGAAAGGGATAGAGCTTTTGGTTGAAGGATGCTCTGTAAAGGTGGTTGCTGCCGAGGTCGGCTACCGGCAGCCGAGCGCATTCGTGGAACTGTTCCGGCAGACTCTTGGAATGACACCCAAAGCATGGGCCTCTGCGCTGCACGGCAAGGAGAACCGAACGACGCCGAAGTCGCAGGCGATGTTCAGCGGGCTGCACCTCTGTCGAACTCGCGATGTTTGACATGATGGCCGGCGCCCTGCCGATTGCGGCTGGCTCGCGCGATATCCGGAAATTGTCCCCCGCTTACGTGCGGCAGGCCAGGACGGCGAATTTGACCCACGTTCACAGCGAGGAAATGTCGAATACAATCGGACTGGCGGAGGCCCACGGCGTGCAATCGAGCCTCAAAAAGATTTCGTTTGACCCTGGAACGAGTTCCAACCCTTAGGCTGATCCCGTGAGATCAAATGCCTCTTCAACCCGGCCAATGCATTCCGGGGAGTTGGCACGCCTCGCGGGCGTCAGCTCGGACACACTGCGTTATTACGAGCGACAGCGCCTGCTGCCCGATGTCCCGCGCTCGGCATCGGGCTATCGCTTGTTTCCACCGGAAGCACTCGCTCGCGTCCGGCTGATTCGCGGCGCTCTCTCCATGGGCTTTTCAGTGAGGGAACTGGCCGCTATCTTCGGCGAACGCGATCGCGGCGGAGTGCCCTGCAGCCGGGTCCGAGCATTGGCCGCCAATAAGCTGGCCGCCCTCGAAGCGCAGCTCCGCGATCTGCAGTCTTGGAGGCGGGAGTTGAAAACCACGCTGGCTGAGTGGGATCGCTTGCTCCGCAAAACTCCCCACGGGCAGCGCGCCGGGTTGCTGGAGGCGTTTGTCGCCACTCACCCGACCCGCCGGAGGCGAAGCTCTCGTGTCATCGCCCTGGCGCGCGGTAATCACCAACAGGAGAGCCAGTAATGAAAACAAAGGTTCTGGCAGTTGCAGTTTGCTTGATTGTTCCCTTCACCTTCCCAGCTGCTCAACAATCTTCCAGTCAGCAGGGGGAGAAAACAAAACACTTGGAGGCTATGTGTCCGATGCACGATGCCCATTCACGCAGTTCGGGACATTCGGCCGTCCTGAACGAGCGTGGCGAAAAGGGAATGGGCTTTTCTCAAACGGCCACCACACACCACTTCCTTATAAAGCCCGGTGGTGGCGTGATCGAGGTGGAAGTCAATGACCCCACAGACACAACCGATCGCGACAACATTCGCAAGCACCTTGCACACATCGCGCAAGCTTTTAGGGACGGGGACTTCGACATTCCGATGTTTGTGCACGACACTGTGCCCTCAGGAGCGGCAGAGATGAAGCGGCTGCGCGAGAAGATTGAATACTCCTTCGAGGAGACTCTTGCGGGGGGTCGTGTCGTGATCGCCACGGCTGATCAAGAGTCCCTCGCGGCGGTCCACAAGTTCTTGCTTTTCCAAATCGAAGAGCATAAGACCGGTGATCCGACTGAGGGTCGCTGAAACACCGACTTCCGACTAGACTCCTGTCGAGGAGTTAGTAAGTCCTAGTGCCGATTCTTGGGCACATGGCGCCGATTTGGGAGCGGACTAGGCGATTCCATCTCATAATCTTGAATCATACAATGATGCAGATTGTGAAAAAGGCCGAGCAGGTCGAGGAGTTCGATGAGGAACATTCGCCTGACCATTGCCTACGACGGGACGGACTTTCACGGCTGGCAGCGTCAACCCAAAGCACCTACCATTCAGTCCTGTGTTGAGGCAGCGTTGGAAAGAATCGTGGGACGCGCTGTCAAGGTCGTGGCTGCAGGCCGGACGGATGCCGGAGTACATGCCGCGAAGCAAGTGGCAAACTTCAAGACCTCGAGCCCCATTCCCTGCCCCAATCTCGCGAAGGCAGTTAATGACCTGCTGCCGCCCACGGTACGAGTAAAGGAGGCGCAGGAGGCGAGGGAGCACTTCCACGCCCGCTACGCCGCGCACTCGAAGACCTACCGCTACCGCATTCTCCAGGCGCCGGTCTGCTCACCGTTCGTCGCGCGCTTTGTGTACCACTATCCGTACCCGCTCGACCGCAGAAGCATGGCGGAAGCTGCGCGCCTGATCGAGGGTCGGCATGACTTTGCTTCCTTTGCGGGCTCGTGTGGGACGAACGAGGATGTTCCGCCAGAGTCGCCCTCCTCCACCGTGCGCGAGATTTTTACTTCGCGTATCCTTTGGCGAGCGCGAACTTCGGTTCTTGCCTACGAAGCTTCCGGCAACGGGTTCCTTCACCACATGGTGCGTAACATTGTGGGCACGCTCATCGAGGTGGGTCGCAGCAAACTCGCGCCTGGTGATATGGTGCGCATTCTGGAAGCTCGCGACCGCACGCTTGCCGGGCCCACCGCGGCGGCACTGGGGCTGTGCCTGATGGGAGTGGAGTACTGAGGACGGAAGTTGTCCGTCGACAGTTGACACTCCACAGTTCACGACGCGGTTCGCTATCTGCTGATTGTGAGCGACAGTTTGGGTAACTGTCGACTGTGAACCTGTCGACTGTGAACACGGGTTCATTGACCGAGACGGCCTTCCTACGTCCGTCAGTGTGCGTTCGTCCCGCGACACGTTGCCGGTGCCCGTAAACAGTGATTTGCCGTTCTGCTCGTCCGTGTACAACAACCTACGATGCTATGGGAAGGCTGTGGGAAGTCTCGCCTCCTAGATTCCGCTGACGGTCCAGGCTAACGGTGACCAGGGTGGGTAGAGATCTACTCACGAATTTTTCGCGCTTTAACCGGCCATGACGTGGTCCACGCCAGACAAACTGGTTGACAGTTGACCGTCGGCAGTCGACAGTAAGATCAGGTTCGTCGATTGTTCACTGTTGCCGGTTAACTTAGCGGACGCTTATGGCGAGCCCAGTCAGCGTCGTTCAGAAGGTCCAGTCCGTGAACCCCGCTACGGGCGAGGTTCTAGCCGAATTCGACTCCGCCAGCCCCGCTGAGGTTCAGGCAACGGTGGCCCGTGCGCGCGAGGCATCACACGCGTGGCAGCAGCTTGAGGTGGGGGAACGAGCGCGCTACTTGCTGCGCCTCAAGGAGGCGCTTTACACGCGCCGTGACGAGGTGGCCGCACTTATCACGCGGGAGGCCGGGAAGCCGAAGGTGGAAGCCGTGGTCGGCGAGGTGATGGTCGTGCTCGACACCCTGGAGTACTTCGCGCACCACGGGGCCGAGTTTCTCGCTCCGCAGCCCGTCCCGCATCATAACCTGGCAGTCAGGTTCAAGCGTGGGCGCCTGATGTACGAGCCCCACGGGGTGATCGGCATCATCTCGCCCTCCAACTATCCCTTGAACATTCCCTTCGGAGAAATGGCCCCGGCCCTGGTCGCGGGCAACACGGTAGTGCTGAAGCCTTCGGAGTTCACGCCCCAGATTGGGCTCGAGATTCGTGACCTGTGCGAAGCCGCTGGATTACCCTCGGGCGTGGTCAACGTGTTGGTGGGCGATGGCTCGACCGGCGGCGCGCTGGTGGACTCCGCCATCGACAAGCTGATCTTTACCGGCAGCGTTCCCACGGGCAAGCGTATCCAGACGTTAGCGGCCGAACGCTTGCTTCCGACGGTCCTTGAACTGGGCGGCAAGGACCCCATGATCGTCTGCGCCGACGCCGATTTGGAAACGGCTTCGAGCGGCGCCGTGTGGGGTGCTTTCACCAACGCCGGCCAAGCTTGCCTCTCAGTAGAGCGGCTCTATGTGGCACGCTCTGTCGCCGATCACTTCACCGAACTCTGCGTCGCGAAGACCCGTCGCCTGCGCCTCGGCGCCGGTGACGATCCCTCGACCGACGTCGGCCCGCTGATTCGGCCGCGCCAGGTTGCAATCATCGAAGATCACGTGACGGACGCCCTTGCCAAAGGAGCTCAAGTGATAACCGGAGGCCGCCGCCCCGATCTACCCGGTTTCTTCTACGAGCCGACCATCCTAACAGGCGTCAACCATTCTATGAGAGTTATGCGCCAGGAGACATTCGGACCGGTTCTACCCATCTTGGCCGTCGAGAGCGAAGAAGAGGCCGTGGCCTTTGCTAACGATTCTGAGTTCGGACTCTCCGCCAGCGTCTGGACTCGCGATAGCGCGCTGGGCGACCGGTTAGCCCGCCAGCTCCATGCCGGCGCGGTCATGGTGAACGACTGCATTAGTTATTTCGGTGTGTGCGAGGCACCGCACGGCGGCATTAAGGCCAGTGGCATCGGCCGGTCGCGTTCGCGCCTTGGACTTCACGAAATGGTGAGGGTAAAATATGTTGACGTGGACTTGGTGCCACGGTTGCCTAAGCTGTGGTGGTTCAAGTACGGGGCGAAGGCGAAGAAGATGATGGACGGTTTTCTGGAGTTCTTGTTCGCGCCCACTGTCACGCGGCGCGTACTGGGCAGTCTGAAGATGGTTGTCAACATAGGGAGGAAACTCTAAGAACCAGTGGCTAGTGGTTAACAGAGGTGAAAAGTTGGCAACGATAACCATCAAAGAAAAGAAGCCCGGGCAACGTGCGTGTGATGAAAAGGATGCAAAGGGTGAGCTCTGCGTCGGCCACCTGAAGCGCTGGTTCACGCCCGACGAGGAAACACTCAAGCAGGTCGGCAAGGATGTAGAGGTTTATCGCTGTGAGCGTTGCCACACGCTTTACCGCCCCGCCGCCACGGATGACTCGAGCGCCGGTCTTCGATTCAAAGTGCGCCCGGTGAGCCTGCTTGGAGGCTTCCTGAGCAAGGACGGCAAATGATTCAGGAACCAAGAACAACATACGGCAGACGGTATACTGCCTACGGGCTGAACAGGGATGGCGGCATACCACGGCTCCGCGCCCCCCTTTCGAAAACTAGCCGCTAAACCCCCTCAACCGGCTCTCCCGCGACTGCGGGATCGCCACCCTCTGTCGCCGCGGTGACCGAGGGTTGGCGTCAAGTAGTTTTCGCGCGCCGCAGTACCCGACTACTGTCTACTGTATACTGTATGCCCTTTGAGCAGACGCGCCAAGGCCGAAGCACTTCTTCTACTGATCACCTTGATCTGGGGTTCGACCTTCGTCGTTGTGAAGGGAGCGCTAGCTGATGCATCACCTTTGGCCTTCATCGCCTTAAGGTTTTCAGCGGCGGGGATGCTGCTCTTCATCCTCGTTGCGCGCGGCCGGCTAGACCACGAGGCCCTCGGCCCTGGCCTTGTGCTGGGTGTTTTCCTGAGCGCGGGCTACCTCTGCCAGACCACGGGCCTGCTCTATACGACAGCATCAAAGTCGGCCTTCATCACTGGCTTCAGCGTTATCCTAGTACCGGTCATCCTCGTATTTCGTGGCGCGCGCTTGCGTCCCGCCGCCGCGGCCGGCGCGGTCTTGGGATTGGCGGGCCTCTACTTCCTGGTGATGCCCGCGGGGCTCGAAGGCGTCAATCGCGGTGACGTGCTCACACTGATCGCCTCTGTCTCCTTTGCATTTCATATTGTTCTCGTAGGCCACTATGCACGTCTCTCCTTCCTGCACCTTGTGCCGGTGCAGGTGCTCTTGGTCGGACTGGTTGCCCTTTCGGCTTCACCGCTTGCCGGCGGTCTGACCCTGCGTTGGTCAACTCGACTCGCAGTTGCCCTGGCCATTACCTCGGTTCTGGCCACGGCGTTTGCCTTTAGCGTACAAAGCTGGGCACAGCAGTATACGCCTGCGGCGCATACGGCTCTGATCTTTGCTTTGGAGCCTTTGTTCGCGGCCATCGCATCACGCCTGGTCGTGAGTGAGCATCTAGGAGGCAAAGTGCTGCAGGGTGCCGTGCTCATCCTGAGCGGGATGGTGGTGTCGGAGATTTGGGGAGGCATGGGACCTTCGGCGATGGAAGGCTGAGCGCAAAAGACAAAAACTGGTGAGCCTGCGTTATGCGCGTACAATCCTATACTCGGTAGGCTGGTGCGCCGGAAGTTGTGAAAACCGATGACACGCCACGCCCCTGAGCTGGCTGTCCGCGCGGATTCCCGCGAGTGTCAGCTTGGGGGAGTTTTAGGAACGATGTTTAGGGGAGACAAGCGGCGGCGCGTAACATAGGCGGCGGCCGGCGGCTTCTCGAGATCATTCGCGCGATAATCGTATGGGTATTCAAGGAAAAGGGATCACCTATGACACCGGATTTCTCAGCGCCGGCACGAGCACGCGCGAGCCATTCGATCCGGCGGTGGTGCGGCGCGAGATGCGCATCATCCGCGATGACTTGCACTGCACCGCCGTACGCGTTACCGGAGGCTATCGAGACCGACTGGAGATCGCCGCCACGCACGCTGCCGAAGTGGGCCTCGAAGTTTGGTTCTCACTGTTTACGAATAACCTGACCGGCGAGGAGCTGCTGAAGTTGCTCGCCGACTGTGCTGACCGCGCCGAACGGCTGCGCAAGCGCGGTGCCGAAATCGTGTTCCTCACCGGCTCCGAGCTGAGCTTGATGAATGTCGACTTCCTGCCTGGGGATAGCCTTCAAGATCGGCTGGCGCTGTTGTCCTCGCCGCAGCGCCTGCGCCCGCTGATCGCCGGGGTCCGAGCCAGCCTGAACGAGTTGCTGGGCAAGGCCGTCGAGGTGGTCCGGGCGCGGTTCGGCGGAAAAGTGAGCTACGCCTCGGTTCCCCTCGATGGCGTCGATTGGGGGCCGTTCGATATCATCTCGACAGACGCCGGCTATCGTTCGGCGCAGATCGCCGTGCGCTTCCGCGACCACATCCGCGCGTTTGTCGCCCAAGGCAGAGCGCTGGGGAAGCCGTTGGCAATCACTGAGTTCGGATGCGCCACCTTCCGCGGCGCGGCCAATATGGCCGACCGTGGCGATTCAATCATCGAGTGGGGCGATGGCGCCCGGCCGGCCCGGTTAAAGGGCGAATACACGCGTGACGAAGACGAGCAGGCCCGGTACATAGGCGAATTGCTGGACATTTTCGAGGCTGAGGGCGTTGACAACGTGTTCGTGCATACCTTCGGGCGTTACGACCTGCCGCACCGCGGCGCAGCGCACGAAGATTTCGACATGGCAAGCTACGGCTTGGTGAAGGTGCTCGAGGAGTGCCGTGGTCAGCGCTACCCCGACATGTTGTGGGAGCCCAAGGCAGCGTTCACCACCCTGGCGCACCGCTACGGCGGGTAGAAAACACGGCCGGATTGCGGCTGGCCTCCGACCATCTCCGACCATCCCGGGCGGGGATTCTGTTTGTTATAGTGCAGTCATGCTGAAGAACCGCTCTGTGCCAACGGATGTCGTACTGCCACACATCACTTATGAGGATGTTTCGAGAGCGCTCGCTTGGCTGACGAACGCATTCGGCTTCATTGAGCACTACCGTTATGGCGAACCAGGCGGCAGGGTCGACGGCGCCCAGATGCATCTCGGCGATGCCTGGATAATGCTCAATTGCGCGAGGCCAGGGCGTGCCAGCCCCGCGCAGGTCGGGCATGACACTCAAAGCCTCACAGTATTCGTCAACGATGTTGATGCGCACTTTCAAAAAGCGAAGGCGGCTGGAGCCAAGATTGTGGAGGATCTGCACGAGACCGAATACGGCGAACGGCAGTACGGAGTGGAAGACCTTGAAGGCCATCACTGGCTTTTCTCGCGGCACGTTCGGGACGTGGGCCCTGAGGAATGGGGCGCCATCGTCGCCAGCCGGTGAAGAGGCTTGTCGGACGCGCCATCGGCTGACACGGCGGCAGCAGTCACGAGCCCGGCGTACGACCCTCTTCGTTTGACAGGGGCTTTAAACTTTCACGAACCGACACAAATTTCACTAATTCCGACAACCTACACGGCATTTGGCCCCAATTCTGGTGTATACTGAGCGGGTCGGTTTGGCCCAGTTTTGACGGGTCTCAATCGAGTGAGGTCGAAATGGCAGTCAGAAACCGTGGCATTCTTCCGGCGCTGGCGATCATCATCACGCTGGGAATTGGAGTAGTGATCGGCAGCTTCGTCTCCCACGGGGTACGGGCTGCCAAGCCGCTTGCAGGTGCGGACGCTCGGGCCCTCCCGCCGCCCTCGACGGTTGATCTCCCGAATTCCTTTTCCAAGATCGCCGCCGACGTTGGACCTGCCGTCGTCAATATCAAGACGGAATCGACGGTGCGCGTTACCCGCAAGCGTTTCCACGGCAACCCCGACGATGGGCAGGAAGACCTTTTTGACCACTTCTTTCACTTTGGCACGCCTGATGGAAGCGAGATCCCGCAGCAGAGCTTGGGCTCGGGGATGATTCTGGATAAGGTCGGCTACATAATTACCAACTACCACGTCGTTATGCGGGACGGCGAGGATCGCCCGGCGGATCGCATGCGAGTTCTGTTGCAGGATGACGATGATGCCGCCAAGGGCTATCGAGCCAGGGTCGTCGGTGTGGATAAACTGACAGACTTGGCCGTCATCAAGGTTGACGTAGGGAGGCCTCTTGCCACCGTTCAGTTCGGGGACTCCGACAGCATGCGGGTGGGAGATTGGGTGCTTGCATTCGGCAGCCCCTTCGGGTTGAACTCCACGGTGACGGCGGGCATCGTCAGCGCCAAGGGGCGCGACATCGAACCGGGGCGGGACGGCGAATTCAAGCGCTTCCTCCAGACCGACGCTGCCATCAACCCCGGCAACAGTGGCGGCCCACTGGTGAACTTGGCGGGCCAAGTGATTGGCATCAACACGGCGATCGAAACAGGCCGCGGAGTCTCCGATGGAGTAGGCTTCGCCATACCCTCGAACACGGCGCGGAAGGTTTACAACTCCATCGTCACCAACGGCAGCGTACGAAGGGGAGCCATTGGCGTCAGCTTCGTGAACGTAAAGAACGAAGCGGTGCTGCGTAGCCTCGGTGCCGATCACGGCGTGGTGGTGGATTACGTCGAACCCGGGGGTCCTGCTGAACGCGCGGGGATCCAGCGGGGCGACGTGATCGTCGCCATCGACTCCAAGCCGATCCAGGGTGGTGACTCCCTACTGGCAATCGTGTCCGAAACGGAGCCGGGCGCAAAACTCGCGGTTGACTACTTGCGGGACCGCAAGACGATTTCCACCGCGGTCACCGTGGGCGAATGGAGCAAGATCGTCGGCGAGGCCAATCAGCAAGAGCAGGCGCGGCCCGGAGGCGAGACAGAACACTCCGGAGGAGTGCTGGGGGTCTCGGTGAGGAGCCTCGCGTCTGACCAGGCCCGGGAAATCGCCAGTCAACTGCACTTGACTAGCCCCCAGGGTGTCCTGGTGAATGACGTGAAGCCTGGCAGCTTTGCTGAAGATGTGGGACTGCAGCGCTACGACGTCATTCTGAGCATCAATCAGAGGACCGTGTCGTCGGTGGACGACTTCAATCGCCTGCAATCGCAGCTCAAATCGGGACAGGACGTGCTTTTCCTGGTTGCTCGACGCAATGGCCGCAGCTTTACCACACAGTTCCTTGCCGACCGGCTGCCATAAGAGTGCCTATGGGCCAACGGCCCGCGTTCGGACAGATGGAAATTCATCCGCCCTGGCGACCGTGCCCTTACGATACTGCTTTACAACGGCACCAAGAAAAAAAAACACTTGACACAGATCGGCCACGGCGATATGAGTTCAATGTACCGGGGGAAATTTTGACTTCAACACGCGCCGACGTCTTAGCCTGCTGGCTCGGGTCGAGGCGGGGTACTCTCTTGGTTGTGGGGCTGTGCCTTGCCGCATCGGGAATGAGGGCGGGCACCGGAAGCGTGAAGACTGACCTTCCAGCTAAGCCCAGAGGCTCCGTCAAAAACACCAGTCATGAAGCCAAAAACGGTAGGTCTCCAAGCAAAGCCAAAGGAACTGCGGGGCGCACGGCTCACAGCGCTTCGAAGTCAAAGTCAGCAAAGCTTAGCCAGAGCGCTCACAGCCGAGATGAAGTCCGGCGTGCGGCTGTGCGACCGGAGCCGCAACGCGTGCAGGAAATCCAAAGAGCCTTGATTCAGGCCGGAGAACTGCACGAGGAACCCACCGGTCAGTGGGACGAAGCCACCCGCGACGCGATGCGGCGTTACCAGGAACGGCACGGCTTCACTATGACAGGCTTGCCCGACTCCAAGTCGCTGATGGAAATGGGCCTGGGACCCCATCCCTTGCCGCCCGGGGTGGCTGCGGCCACCCGTGCGAACCTCAGCCCCCCGAACACATCGGATCCCCTCTCGGTGCCTGGTACCGAGGACTCGCCCGCCGACGCTGGCGCGCCCCAGCAACATCGGTAGTTCACCGCTCGCCGCTTTCCGCAGACTAACGCACCTACCTCTTGAGTGAAGTGCCTCGGGATGCTCAGGCCGTCGTGAAACGCCTCAAACACATTGCCCCGTTCGTTCTGCCGTGTGTCCTCACAGTCCTGACGTGCGGCTTCAGTGCGCAACGGCGGGACTCTTAAGTATGTCGTCGAAGGTAGGGCGCCGAACACGGACCAGCCTTCGGACTTGCCCATCCCAGATTGCGGATGGCTTGGATGTCGCGCACTCCAAAGGGGAGTTCACCCCGAAGGGCAGGCCAGGCGCGGGAAAGCGCGGCCGAAGTGGCCCGGCTGCCGATGCGGGCGGCGGCGAGCAATCCGTCAACCTGCGAGGTCATAGTCTGCACATTGATGGTGCTGCGGGCGGCCACGGGGGGCCGCCCCTACAGGATGAGGCGAAAGCGGGCGAGCGAGCAACCCGCGCAGCAGCAGGTCCCCACCGCGAGGAGTCGTGAAAGAATCGCGGGAGGCGGAGGCGGGGCGCGCAGCGGAGGCGGTCAGAACTGTCGGGCTTGGCGGGCCATCCTCCACAGGCAAGCCCTCTGCGCCATCGGCTCGGCCTTTCCGGCGCCGCCGGCTCAACCCAGCCAGCAGGTGCCAACCAATCCAGCCTCAGCAGCCTGGAACACACCGAAGGCCGTTCGACCGAGTCGGGAGGTGTGCGCTTCTGGGAGCCAGCGGCCGTTTCTTCACGCCTTCTTAGCGGCCACAACAGCCTGTGCGCATTCGCGCTCGAGCAACGCCAGCAACTCGTCCATCTGCTCCGGGCGAGTGCGAAAGTTCACCGGATTGATGCGGAACCAAGTGCGCCCCTTGAGTTCGGTGGTGGAAATCCAGAAGCGCCCGCCCTGTTCGATTCGTCTGGCCACGCTCGAGTGAAGCCGCGCCGCCTCGGCCGGCTCGCCGCCCTTGTAGCGTATGCAGATGGCGGACATCGGAGGGTCGCTTGCGGCCTCAAAGTCGGGATGCTTCTCGACCAGAGCGTGCATCCGCTCTGCCTGCCGCACATTGGCGTCAATCCAGCGGCCGATCTCGGCTGAGCCGTAGCGCTTGAGGCTCATCCACACTTTCAAGCTCCGGAAGCGGCGCGACTGCTCAAAGCACATGTGCGTAATATAAAGGTAGCGCTCGCTCGAGCGGTCAAAACCATCGGTAAGGTAAGACGGCTTCATGCCGAAGGAGCGGGTCAAGCAGCTCTCATCTTTCACCAGCAGGGCCCCGGCGTCGAGCGGCGCAAAAAACCACTTGTGTGGGTCGAGCGTTATGGAGTCCGCCAGTTTCGAGCCCGCGATCGCGCATGGGCCGCTCCCGCGAAAGCAGCATCCCGCCACCATAAGCGGCGTCTGCATGCAGCCACATACTCTCGCGGTCCGCAATGCGTCGCAGGTCAAACAGGGAGTCCATCGCGCCGGTGTTGGTGCTGCCAAAGATGCCAACGAGGCACATCGGCCGTATACCCTTTCTGCGGTCCTCGGCGATGGCCGCCTCGAGCGCATCGATCCTCACCTGGAAAACATCATCCGTCGGCAAGGTGCGGAGCCCACACCTTTGTCCACTGAGACGTGCCTTTCCTCCGAGGCATAAACAGCCCAGTGCTCGCGCACGCCTTCATGCTGCGCCCGGTCGCCCGAAGCCCAGTCACGAGCCAGCTTCAACCCGATGAAGTTCGCCATGGTGCAACCGCTCGTCAGGTTTCCGCCCGCCTGCTCACCGTAACCGACGAGGCTGGTGAGCCAGCGCACTGTTCGGCGCTCCATTGCCACTGCGGAGGGGCCGATGGAGTAGGCGCCGATGTTCTGGTTGAGGGCCGAGCAGATGAAGTCGCCCAGAATTCCCATCAGATTCGGCGAAGGCGTGATGAGGCCGAAATAGCCCGGATGGCCTACGTGCGTGCAATAGGGCAGGAGCTTTCGCTCGAGTTCATCAAGCACCAAGTTCGAAGACATCCCGGTCTCAGGTAGAGGCTCGTCGAACAACCGGTTGAGGATCGCGGGCTCCACCTTCGGAAATACCGGTCGCTGCTCGATCCGCTCCAGGTAGTCGGCGAGGAGATCTACGACGCGGTGCCCGACCGCGCGAAATTCGCTTGTGTCCATGTCAGTCGATTCCTTGGTGTTACCGAGAGTCTACGGTGGCAGCATATTCTGCCGCTGCGTGCGCAGATCCGTCTGGATGCTAGGGTATGCTTGCACCAGGATGGTGCAAATTGCTATAAATTGCTATTACTCATACGATAAGCAGATGCCGGGGGCGTGTTTTCAACAGACCTTTGCACAGTTCTGTGGAAATGAGGCCCCTCTTGACCTCGATCGAGGATGTTGTTCCAGCGCGTCCAGGCGAAGGCGCGGGCTTTACGGTTAGCTTCGCTCGCGTCGGGAGCTTCGCCTGCCCTCGAAAGAAGATCAGGAGCGACGGCAATTTGCCGGCCCCGGCCAGCTCACAATTCCTGCACCCAGTCTGTGCCGAAGATCTCGTGGATGACCAATACAGCCGGTCTATTGTCCTTTGACTCGGGATAGCTAGGAAGGTTTCGACGGCCGGCCATCGTGCTTCACGGCCACCCACCACCCACTCCCGATGCCGGGGAGACTCTTCAACCCGCTCGCTCAGTCCTGGGCGGAAACGGTCTCGGCCCCAAGAGCGACGAGGAAGATCAGAATGATACGCTTCATTTCACCTCCCTGCCCGTGACACGCGGGAGAGCTTAGTGCCGCACGGCCCGATTCGGAAAAAGTGGTGGGCGATGCAGGATTCGAACCTGCGACTTCTACCGTGTGAGTCTGACACGATTTGGTTTTACAACAACTTACAACACCGCGGGGACTGCCAAAGTTCGCGGAAGTCGTACAAGACATCAAGTAGTTTGGGTTGGATTGTGGGTTGAAAAGGGTGTCCTTGCCGATTGACAACGCAACCGAGGCAGGGATGAAGTATCGGGATTGTGTCAAGTTTTATTGCAAAAAAACTTGACGTTCCCGGTCCCAAAGCCCTATATTGGGGGGCGTGTCAACCTCCAGCCTGTCGCAAACCGGCTCACGCCCTGTCACCGGTCTGGTGCGGAAGCGCATCGAACGCAGCGGCGAACGCCTCTGGCGCTTTGAGGACTTTCGCGACCTCCCCTTCCCCGCCGTCGCGCAGGCCTTGTCGCGCCTTACTCGCCAAGGGGCTCTTGAACGTCTGAGTAAGGGGGTCTACTACCGGACCGGTGAGACCGCTTTCGGCAAGAGCCGGCCCAATCCCGCCGCCATCCAGAAGCTTGTGTCCCGCGATAAGACCGTCTTTCCTTCCGGCCTTGCCGCCGCCAATCTCCTGGGATTCACCACGCAGAGCGCAAGGCAAGGCGAGGTCGCCACAAGCGCCTTGAGCCTGCCCCGGAAACTCGTCGGCAGCGACACAGTGATCCACACGCGTCGCCCGCAAGCTTGGGAGAATCTTTCGGAGACCGATGCGGCCCTGCTCGATTTCTTGAGGCGAGGAGGTAGGACCAGCGAGCTACCGCCGGAGGAAACCCTAAGCAGAACCCTGGCGCTCCTGTCGGAGAAAGGCAGGTTTGTCCGGCTGCTCAAGGTCGCCAGCACTGAGCCCCCGCGCGTGCGCGCCATGCTCGGCGCCCTGGGCGAACAGCTTGGGAAGAAGCCCCCTGCCCTTCACGGCCTGCGCACTTCGCTGAATCCCCTGTCTCGATTTGACTTCGGATTACTGGCCGGACTGCCGCACGCCCGCAGCTGGCAAGCAAAGGAGCCGCGCGACCGTGAAACTGTTTGAGCACCCTGATTTCGAGCAAGCCATACTGCGCGCGGCGGAGCACTTTAGGGGGCAGGGATTGCGCCCGGCCATCATCGAGAAGGACTACTAC
>DATJKY010000686.1:0-7067 GCA_035490955.1 Terriglobia bacterium
AGGGAGATTGCCATTCTTCGTCTACGCTTTCAAATGAACAATCGGCTTCGTTTGGAATGTCTGGCTGCGCTCTCCAAAGTCTTTCGTGAGCACGGCGAGCATCTGAGCGACCCCGTGTTGGCCTCTCTGGTTTTCGCCCTGCCGGAAGAGCTACCAGGTGAACGTTCGTCCTGGCAGGCATCACCACCGGCGGGACAACCGCCAACAGGGCACCCACCCGAGGGACAGCCGCCACCCGGCCAAGCGCCAGCCGGGGAGCCACCGCCGGGGAAGCCGCCAGCAGGGCACCCGCCCGAGGGACAGCCGCCACCCGGTCAACCGCCCGCCGGGGAGCCACCGCCAGGGAAGCCGCCAGCAGGGCACCCGCCGGAGGGACAGCCGCCACCCGGCCAACCGCCCGCCGGGGAGCCACCGCCAGGGAAGCCGCCACCCGGCGAACCGCCCGCCGGGGGGCCACCGGCCGGGAAACCGCCAGGACATGCTCCGTCCAGGAAAGTGCCAAAACGAGTGCCCGCGCAGAAGAGAAAGGGCGGATAGCTGTAACTGACGATTAGGGACGGCACGCCGGGAAATG
This sequence comes from Terriglobia bacterium, assembly GCA_035490955.1. Lineage (GTDB taxonomy): Bacteria > Acidobacteriota > Terriglobia > UBA7540 > UBA7540 > DATJKY01. Next base: position 575 of record DATJKY010000686.1, read on the forward strand.
ACGGGTTCCGGTCGTCCCTGTGTTTCTCCACAACTCTCACGCGCCTCATCGATTCCCAAGCCCTATTGTGCAGGGCTTGGTACAAGACTGACGGACGATGATCCCTTTCGTCGAAGAATGTCGCGGCGTGGTCTCAGTGCAGCTTTATCAGGCGCGAAGGTGCAAGGCGATCGTTGACTATGTCAAGGGCCTCAGGGAATGGAACAGCGCCGGGGTGTACTTGGAGGCGGGCCCGGGACAATACCAGTCCGTCGTAAGGCCGGACACGCGCACGGCAAGTATTCTGACTTCAGCGCACCAAGGCAAAGCGTTTCGCCTGTTTGATGAGAAAGTGAATAAAACCATCAAGCCGCTCATCAGGCAGATTTGGCAGGTGGATCTCACCGAGCACTCAGGCACGCAGATTCTACGCTACCCGACGGGAGGCCACTACGTGCCGCACCAGGACGCCGGGCGGGATCTGCTGTACCGTTACTTCACTCTCTTGTGTTACCTCAATGATGACTTTGAGGGTGGACAGACCTGGTTTCCGCCCCTCAACTACGCAGTCGTGCCCAGGACGGGAAAGGCCATTCTGTTTCCGGCGCGTTACCACCACGCAGCCCGACCCGTGGTCCGAGGAGAGAAGTTCGTCATTTTGACTTGGATCAATGGCCCTGTTCCTATCCACTGGATTTAGCCAGAAAGTCGCGGCGTCCGCACGCAGCCCCCGGTTCACCAGTCGACATACTTGAAAACAATGCGGTCCTCAAAAACACAGCAGTCGAGACCCGTGCTCAGAAGGCACGCGATGGCATCGGTGGGAGTTTCCACAATCGGCTCACCCATAACGTTGAATGAAGTATTAAGAAGTATGGGAAGCCCCGTTTTTTTGTAAAATCTCCGGACCAGATCATAGAACCTTCCGTTGGCCTCCGGGGTGACGGTCTGCAGTCTGCCCGTACCGTCAACATGAACCACAGTGGGAACGAGGGCTTGCTTCTCCGGCCTGAACTTGATGACCCGCAGCATGAAGGGGCTCTCCGGAGCCGTACTATCCGTTTCGAACCACTCCGCGGCCTTTTCCAGGAGAATGACAGGCGCGAAGGGGCGGAAGGCCTCCCGCTTCTTGACCTTGCGATTCAGTATCTCCCTGTGCGAGGCGCGCCGCGGATCACAGAGGATGCTCCTTTGCCCCAGCGCGCGGGGCCCGATCTCGGAGCGGCCATCGAACCAACCAATCATCTTGCCATCGCAAAGCAGGTCGACGGCGTCCGCGATGGTATCCGACGACTCGACCCACCGCACCCGTCGTCCGCTGTTCTGAATAGCTAAAGAAATGGATTCCCGAGAATAGGGTCGCCCACAGGCATCGTGAACCATCCTTCGCCGCGTGTTCTGGCCGGTTAGCCGCCACAGCCCGTAGTAGGCTGCGCCGATTGCGGCTCCGCTGTCCTCCGCTGCGGGAGTAATATGCACTCGCTTGAAGCCCGACTCGCGGATAATCCGCTCGTTGGCCACGCTGTTGAGAGCAACTCCACCCGCATAGCAAAGGTTGTCGCTGGGATAGAGTCTGCGGAGGCGGCCCAGGAGATGCATCAAGGCATCTTCCAGTGCCGCTTGGACCGAACAGGCAAGGTTCTCGTACTGCTGTTTTCGCAGCGGCCACCGGTCGTCATGGCCGTACGCGGCAGGCAGTAGGCGGGAGAATTTGAAGCCATGCTTCTCAATTTCAAAGAATGTCTTCGCCGGAACGTCGGGAGAGCCATAGGGAGCCAGCCCCATAACCTTACCTGCCTCCATGGCATTATTGAAGACCTGGACGGCGACCGCGGAATACATCCCGCCCAAACTCGCGAACCACGGCATGCCCTCGTTTCGCATGGTTAGCCAGGCACCATAGTCGGCGAGGTGCTTCTCCAAGGGGACAAGAGTCGCACCACGGGCGGCATAAAGCGAAATCGTTTCCGCGCCGTGCTCGACCCTCCGCGTGGCGGCCTTCCTTTCTTCCTCGAACATGTCTTCCAAGGGAGATCCCACACCGTCCACCACCAGTACGGCGGACTCAGAGAAACCGGAAGTCGCGAAGGCACTCATCGCATGCGCATAGTGATGGGGAAGTAGGATGGTAGCAAGGCGGTTCCGCGCCACCTGCAACTGGGGGTTCTTGAGTAGGTTGTGGCGCACATCGTTCGCCCACCCAGTCACCGAAAGAACGACACAACTCAGATCCTCGGGCCGGATCCCCGCGAAACTCAGGCAGTACGCGACAGCCATTGAGGATTTTGATCCGTAGATCCACTGGCGCTTGACACGGGTCAGCCGCTCCTCCTGAACCGCGACAAAAACCTCGTCGCCTCGAAGAAGGCATGCAGCACCGTTGTGAGATGCGCTTATCCCGAGTATCCAGGGCAGTTTGACGTTTGGCATTCAGCCCATGTGAACGCGTTAAGTCAAGGAGCGGGGCACGCTAGATACCTGCGAGCGCTCAACCGAGAATATCCTTCTCGATGCGGTTCGAGACCAGACCGATTTGCGAGCGCAGGACTTCCGCCCGATGCCCCATAGGTTATACTAAAAATGGTTCAAGTCCCCTCCACGGGGATTAGCTAGCATTATACGACACCCGTCGGGCTAGTTGCCCTTCGCGGGGCTAGCGAGGCGTGGCCATTTTCTCGGCGTGGCAAGCGGTGGAGCCGGGCGGGAACTATGGCGCGTAGCCGTGGGCCCGGTACCACTCAACCGCTTTGCGCAGGGCCACGCGCGCCGGCGTCTGTGGAAGGTCAAGCTCCCGCACTGCTCTGGCAGGATCAAAGAACTCGTATCGGCGCGACAGGCGCACCTTTTCCGGCGTAGCCGCGGGTGTGCGCCGGCTCAACTTGGCTACGGTCACGTCAACGTAGGACCAGCCCTGTGCCACCCAGTGGGGAATGTGCAGGCGCACCTGGGGTCTTCCGGAGGCCTCCGCGAGCAGGTTAAGGACTTGCTTGAGTGTCAGGTTTTCTCCGCCCAAGATGTAGTGGCGTCCAATCTGTCCTCGCTCAGCGGCCAGCAGGTGACCGACGGCGACGTCTTCAACGTCGACGATATTCAGGCCGGTATCCACATAACCGAAGATGCGCCCCTTCAGGAAGTCCACGATGATCTGGCCCGTCGGCGTGGGCTTGTGATCGCCAATCCCTACCGGTGAGCTGGGGTTGACGATGACCAGCGGCAGGCCTTGACGCGCAAAATCGCGGGCCACTTGCTCGGCCAGGAACTTGGAGCGTTGATACGGGCCGATGCGATCAGCCAGGCTGCCCGGTGTGTCCTCGTTGGCGGGCGAACCGTCCTTGTGAATGCCCAGCGCCGCAATTGAACTGGTGTAAACAACGCGTTCGGCTCCCTGATCACGGGCAGCTTCCAGTGCCTGGCGTGTGCCTTCCACATTCGTCTGGTAGAAATCCTTCCAGCGGTAACCCCAATAGCTGTACAGGGCCGCCACGTGGAAGACCCAGCCGCAGCCCGCCATCCCTCGGCGCACGCTTTCGGGGTCTCGCAAGTCACCTCTCACCTGCTCGACGGGCAGGCCGTCGAGTTGCTGCGTGTCTGCCCCTGGCCGTACCAGCGCCTTCACTTCGTGTCCGGCTTCAAGCAGCCGCCTGACCACGGCGCCACCAATAAACCCCGTGCCTCCGGTAACGAATGTACGCATCATGCTTCGAGGGCATGCTTGATCAGTTGCGCGCTCTGGCCCCAGACGCGCCCACGAACTTTCTGGGCCTCGGCCATCACCGCATCAAAGGCCGAGACAATCATCTCCACCTCCTCGTCCCCGATGATGAGCGGTGGCAGCAGCTTGATGATGTTCACGTCAGGTCCGCTCACCTGGGTAAGGATGTGGTACTCGCGCATGAGGGCCATCACCACAAACTGGGCAAACAATCCTTTCTGCGCGGTTTCCGCCGCCGTCCACGCGGTACGCAGTCCTAATGACCGAGGTGCTTTGAACTCGATACCAATCATTAAACCCTTGCCGCGCACGTCCGCGATCATCTCGTAGCGTTCCTGTAAGGCAGCCAGCCGCTTCAAAAGGTTCTCCCCGGTCGTTGCGGCGCGTTCCACCAACCGTTCTTCCTCCAGGACATGCAAAGTGGCCAGGCCAGCTGCCATGGCCGGCTCGTTCTGACCGAAGGTGGTTGAATGCACCTGGCAGCGCTCCAAACGACTGAAGGTGGCGTCATGGATTTTGCGACGCGTGATGGTGGCGCTAACCGGGATGTAGCCGCCCCCCAGCGATTTGGAAAGTGTGACAATGTCGGGCTCGAGACCCCAGTGTTCACAGCAGAGGAAGCGCCCGGTGCGCCCCATCCCAACTTGCACTTCGTCGCAGACAAAGAGTGCGCCGTACTTACGGCACAGGCGCTGGGCTTCCGGAAGGAAGCTCGCGGCCGGGATGTAGACTCCCTTGCCCTGGATGGGTTCAAGGATGAATGCAGCCACATCTCCCTGGCGTAGTTGCTTCTCCAAGGCCGCAAGATCGTTCATCGCTACAAAATCGAACCCGGGCATCAGCGGTTCAAACCCCTTCCGGAACTCGTTTCCGCCGTTGAGCGCGAGGGTGCTAAGGGTCAACCCATGAAACGCGTGCTCCAGGTAGAGCATGCGCGGCCGCTTGGTTGCCGCGCGCGCGAACTTGAGGGCGGTATCGACAGCGTCAGCGCCGGAGTTGGCGAAAAAGACAGCGTCCAATTCGGGCGGCATTCGCCTGACCAGCTCCTCCGCCAGCAGGCCGGCCAGCAGAGGGCAATCCATCTTGACGAGGTTGGGACGGTCGAGAGCGATCACATCCTGGATCGCCTGCTTGACCACCCGGTGTCCGCGGCCCAGGTTGAACACACCATATCCGGACAGCAAATCCAGGTATCGGTTGCCGGCGGCATCCCACAAATAAGCGCCTTGCCCCCGGCTGTAGTTCTTGTCGAAGCCGATGATTGTCTGAACGCGAGCCAGGCTGGTGTTGATGTACTGCCTGTGCAAATCATACTGTTCGCCACTGCGCTTTTCAATGAGCTCGGCCACCGACCATGTCATGGCGCCTCCTAGAATCAAGAAGCTGGCTGAAGTATATGTGTGAAAACCGTCTTTCGCAGCGGCTGTGCCGCCTGCTGTGCGGAGGCAAGCAGTGCTTGCCGTCGGCTCAGCCTTTTCCCTGGGTTTCTACATTCGGTCTGGGCGGTTTGTGGACGCCGGGGCGGCTCTGCCGCTCCGATTTGCGGAAAGGCTCCCGCCTTTCCGGACGCGAACTCCCCCCTGATTTGTTGGTAGCAAGGCTGCGCCTTGCCGCCCCTGTGCTACCGCGGCCTGCGCCAAACAACCCTGTCCAGGTCCATGAGGAGCGGTTCGTCCTCTACCCTCCGCCCCGACCAGCACCGCGCGCTCGACCAGCGGTAGTCTTCCGCTCGGGCCACCACTCCTGGACGGACCGGGTTCAGGTCGATGTAATTCACCTTCTGCATGAAAAACCTTTTGCTGAACACCGGCAACACGTTCGAATGGTGATCCACCAGCGAGTACTCGTGGCCCCGGCCCCTCGGGGCGCCACGCAGTTTCTCTAGCGAAGTCGTGAAGCCACCTTCTTTCAAATAGCCGATCACCCGGCGGCTGAGAATGCCGTTGATATAACGCAAGGTTTCTGAGGCCTGGAGTATCCCGTCGGCAAGGACATGAAGGTGTTCGGGCATAATGACGTAGGCGAAGAGGGCGAAGCCGGCGGAACGACGGGCTCGTCCAGTGACCCGCAGACCACGCCTTTCAGGGTGTCGATCCGAAACACGGGAAGGCGATTCCGGGTTACGGTGGTGATGAAAAAGGCAGGGCGTGTCCTTGTTGATCGTGGCCATGGCGGCGGACGCCCCGAGGCGTAGCCTCGGGGGAAGATATAATACTTGTACTGCGGCCTTTCCGAAAGGCGCGCCTTTCCGCAAATCGGAGCGGCGGAGCCGCACTTGGCCCCCAGGCCGTCTTCGGCGAAAATGTAGAAACTCCAGGGGAAGGCCGCAGGCCTTCCGCACAGGGGGCAGCAAAGTCGCTTCACCAGGACCGACGCTTTCACACAGTCTATTCAGTGCCCAGCTCGAAAACAAAGTCTTGGGCGTGTGTAGTGGCGGCGTTACGGACACCGTTTTTTTCATCGTTCGATGCTACGTAGGCGAACGAACCCGGCCCGAGATTGGAGCCACGCCCGCCGATGGTCACCTGCAGCGTGCCTTCCCGGATCAGGAACACCTCCTCATGCACGGGCATGGTGCACAGTCTACCGCATCTCCCGATGCCTCGTATGGCCGCGCCTCATTCCTGACGAAAACAACTGACCTTGTCTTGACATTGTCCGATGTTACACCTAGAATGTGTACCATGAGAAGCGTGACGGTTCGGGAAGTCCGTCAGCAGTTCGGTCGCAAGGTTGAGGGGCCGCTCCGGCGCGGCGAGACCCTCGTCCTGCGCAAGCGGCGGGAAGTGATTGGCCGTATCG
>DATJKY010000687.1:0-4823 GCA_035490955.1 Terriglobia bacterium
TCGGGAGAATGTGGTCAGGCCTATGGATTTGGTGAAGTGCCTGACAAGCCGTATCTCGCAACACTTAATGAGGCCACCCCTATTCCTCGGTCGAGGGTAACCGGGGAAAGTTTCCAAGCCTTCTGGCCGATATAATCCACGGAGGACCAGCAGCAGTCGCTCCAGCGGGCTGTCCGCCTGCCGGTTCGCTCGACATGAGAGTCCGCGTCTCTGAGACCTCGGCCGAAGAATGGGAGCCCGTTCCCAGATGGGCCCTCGCGTCCTGGTTGACCTTTTATGGTCTTTTCGTCCTGTACGCGCTGGGCAACCGCTCCGGCTTCCTGCTCATCGATTATGTCAATCTTCCTGTCCACGAGGGCGGCCACCTGCTGTTCGGATGGTTGGGGCAGACGCTGGGCGTCCTAGGTGGTACACTGCTGCAGTTGCTTGTGCCTGCTGCCCTCTCCGTTTACTTCGCCTCCCGGCGGCAGCCCAGCGGAACGACCTTCTCTGCCTTCTTCTTCTTCGAGAATCTTCTCAATATTTCCACCTACATGGCGGACGCCCGCGCCCAGCAATTATGCTTGGTCACGGTGGGCGACGGAGAGGATGCGATACACGATTGGTTCTTTCTCTTTTCCAAGCTCGGCCTATTGGAGCACGATGTGGAAATTGCACATCTGGTGCGGGCCGTAGGGTGGCTGGGAATGCTCGGTACCGTCGGATGGCTCGTGCGGCGAGCCTGGCTGGACCGGTAGCTGCTGCGGCAGAACTATCGCAAAGCTAGGTTGCGAAGCGGCGCATATTCTCGCAGCGGACCCGGCTGGAAGCTGGGCTGGTTGCCTGTTCTCCCAAGCTCATAAGTAATTTATCTATTGTTTTTTGGAGCTGTCCTCTCCATTGCTCCGACCGCCGCCGCCCAATCTGTGAGCTTGGCTTGGACGGCTAGTACGTCTGTTGTCGCTGGTTACAACGTCTATCGGGAAATCAGCCGGGTGGCCTTTACACTCTCCTAAAATCCCCGCTCGACACGGGCACGACGTACATGGACACAACCGTTCAAGCAGGCCAGTCATACTATTGCGTCGCCACCGCCGTTAACTCAAGCGGCGTCGAGAGCGCTTGGTCGAACGAAGCCCAGGCCACCTTGCCGTCTTCGTCCCAGCTCGGCGTTAGCCCAAGCAGCGTCAACTTCGGCAGCATCATCGTGGGTAGCAACGCCACCCAAATAGTCACCCTTACCGATAGCGGTACTGCCAGCGTGGTACGATTCAAGCCAGGCCTCGTGGTATTCTTGCCTGACGACCTCAGCGTGCTTGGCGAGCGGGGCGCAGGAGGCCCACTATTTATGAAAGCGGCATGGTATGAAAAACAAGGCGCTGCGCGGGATGTTTTGACCGTCGGTGAAATGGGTGAGCCACGGCCTCGCACAGGTGAAGTTCGGATTCGCGTTGCCGCTTCAGGCGTAAATCCGGGCGACGTGAAAAAGCGTGAAAATGCGTTTGGAGTCGGGATGCCCTATCCGCGTGTCATTCCTCATAGCGATGGTGCCGGGACGGTTGACGCGGTGGGCAAAGGAGTATCAGAGGAATGGATTGGACGGCGTGTGTGGTGTTATGGGGCCCAGTCTTACCGTCCTTTTGGCACTGCCGCCGAATACACGGTGGTTCCTTTGCAGCAGGCGGTCCCACTGCCCGAAGCCGTGCCGGCGGAGCAGGGCGCCTGTCTCGGTATTCCCGGCATAACAGCTCATCGGGCTGTTCATGTGGCGGGTCCGGTCGAGGGACGCACCCTATTGGTACAAGGCGGCGCAGGTGCGGTTGGAGCTTGCGCCGTTCAGCTCGCGCATCGAGCGGGAGCGCGAGTCATCGCCACTTGCCGTTCTCAAAGCGATAAGGAAATCGCTTCAGGTGCGGGCGCGGATGAGGTCTTCTTGACTGATGAAAGGTTAGTGGAGCGCATTCAGGGATTCGCGCCCACGGGCGTCAATCACATCGTCGAAGTGGCTTTCGCCGCGAACATTAACGTCGACGTTGCAGTATTGGCGCAAGGTGGTTCTATCGCCACTTACGCCACAAATGCTCCCGCGCCGGACATTCCGTTCTGGCAGTTCGTCTTCATCAACGCAAGAATCTTCTTTGTCGGTAGTGACGACGTACCGGCTGAGGCAAAGATTGAAGCCACTCGCGCTATCAATCAGGCACTTGAGGCAGGGTGGCAGGGGCTTGGCATTGCCGAAACGTTTCCCTTAGATCACATCGCACAGGCACACGAGTTCGTCGAACATCCGACAAAATCCGGGCGTGTGGTTGTAACCGTATGACGTCCACCGAAAGCAGATTATGGCGTACCGCCTTAATACGGGCTGCGTTCGGACCCCCTTCCACCAGAGTGGGTCGGTTTGCCCAGGTAGCGGCGAGTTTACCTCGCCACCTCTCGTAGAGGCCGGCTTCAGCCAGGCTTCAGCCCAGCATTGTGTAGGCCCTTTGTTACGCCAACGTAGGCTCTGCCATCATTACCACAGAGTGCTCCAGTCCCTCTGGGTCGCTGTACGATACGACATGGTTTTGCACGCCGACAAGATCACGACCTGTTCGGCGCTTCGCCCATTTCACGCTCAGTGGAGAGCCGAAGGCTCATGGGATCTGTGCTCGGAACGACAGGCCCAGGAACTTTCATGTCCAAAGGGTCCCTGACCGCAAACAAGAGCCGCGGACCTTCACAAAACCGGAGGTCCGCGCTACCCGGCTTCTACGTGCCCGTGCCGCTCACCGGTATCTCGACACTGGCCGCCCCCTGGCGGATCCCAAAGAACCCCGTCCGCGCCCCGCTCGCCGGGGGTGTGAAGGTCACCGCTACCGTATAGCTCGAGTTCGGTGCCAGGCTGGTGCCACAGGACGGCTGCTCCTCGAAGTCTTTCGGGTCCTCTCCCCCGATGGTAAAGCCGAAAGCACTCACGAAGCTCGCCGCCACCGTGCCGATATTGATCACCCTCACTGTCTGGGGGCTGCTGCTCGAGCCCACCATAACGCTCCCGAAGCCGAGCGAAGGGGGGCGAGAGGCTCAAGATGATGCTCACCGTACCGCTGCCCGTGCCGCTCAGGAGCAGCTTCTGCGGGCTGCCCAGTGCGTTGTCCTTGATGAGGACGTCGCCCGATCGGGTACCTCCCGAGGTGGGAGTGAACGTCACATTCATCGTGCAAGAGGCGCCAGGCTGCAAGGTACCTTCGCAGTTGCAAGTGCCCCAGAGCACACGTCGATACCGCAGAGGGAATAGGCTCTTCATGTGGACCTCCTTTTAACGGGAGGCGCCTGACGCGCTATACGGCGTTGCTACGCCTGTTCAGGCCGCGTGACAAGTGATTTGTTTGGTATTTGGAATTGTTTGGTATTGCGGCGAAGCAGGATAGCGCAGCAGCCCGGTAGAGCAGACCCGTCTTTGAGGTCTGCGGTTCTCTCTGGCTTCGCGACGCAGCCCCACGGGAAATCCGGGCCTAGACGCGCCGTCCTGATGGTGTCTCGTGGCGCTGCCCAATCGCCTGTTTTCTTCTTGTCACTCCTTTGTGGAAATCCGACAATACCTTGCGCATGGTGTCTCTCAAACTTTACTGGACCTTTGCCCGGCCGTTCACCCTGGTGCCACCCATGGTCGGCATCCTGTCCGGATCGCTCATCGGTTATGGCGCTTCCCGCGCGCCCTTTCGAGTGATGCAGGTAGCGCTAGCCTTGCTCGCGGCTGGAGTTCTGAACGCCGCATCCAACGGTTTGAACCAGATCTGCGACCTGGAAAATGATCGCGTTAACAAGCCGCACCGCCCGTTGCCCTCCGGCAAGTTGACATCAAGGGAGGCCGTGGCGTTCGTCGCATTGACGTATGCCGCGGCGCTGGGAATGGTGGCGGCGGTGAATGGGGAGACATTCGTCATCTACGTGATCGCAGCGCTCGCAACCGTGGCTTATTCCGCGCCGCCGCTGCGGTTGAAGCGTCATCCCGCAGGCTCCAACCTGATCATCGCCCTGATTCGCGGCGAACTGCTCAAAGTGGCGGGCTGGGCTGCTGTCTCTACGGTGCTTGTTTCCGTCGAACCGTGGTACATCGGTTTCATCTATTTTGTGTTTCTGCTGGGCGCGACCACCACCAAGGACTTTGCCGATATTGAAGGCGACCGCGCTGCCGGCTGCATTACGTTGCCCGTCCGATATGGCGCCACCCGGAGCGCGCGCGCCATCAGCCCGTCGTTTATTGTCCCGTGGCTGTTGCTGCCGCTAGGCGTGTACCTCAGGATCCTGAGTGGTTCTCGCTCCGCCATCCTCGGATTAAGTGTTGTGATGTTGGGTTGGGGAGTCTATGTTATCTACTTAATGAACGACGATCCGCGGCGGTTGGTGACCGAGGGCGAGAATCATCCCGCTTGGCATCACATGTATTGGATGATGATGGTTGGCCACCTGGGACTTGCTGGAGCATATTTAATCCGTTAAGGAATCGAGTTATTGAGTCATTGATTTATTGAATCATTGTTTCACTCAGCCGTAGCTTGTCTGCCGCAAAAGGTTCAGTGCTCCGATCAATCAATGAGAAAATGACCCGATGAATCGATGAAAAAATGATTTTACTCACTGGCGCTACCGGTTACCTCGGCTCGCAGATCGGGCGCGAATTGATTGCGCGAGGTATGCCGTTCCGCGCCCTGGTGCGTGATCCTTCGCGGCTGGTGTTCGGACCTCGAAACTCGAAGCTGGAAACTCGAAACTGGGAATCCCAAGCTGGAGATTCGGGAATCGAAGGTCGATCATTTGTTCCGGCTTGCGCCAACGGGGAGAGCCGCGCTCACGGTGCCGCC